>JAYEKN010000306.1 GCA_034661015.1 Candidatus Cloacimonadota bacterium | reverse complement strand
TGTCGCACCTACGGTGCTTTTGTTCTTTTATTCATCGAACATAAGGCTAACGCCTTATGCTACAAAGATTCCGCACCTCTGGTGCTGATTTAAAATTTGATTTTTTTCGTGTATTTCGTGTATTTCGTGGTCATTTTTTCCCTTTTCCCTTCTCCTTTTTCCCTTTTCCCTTTTCCCTTTTTTCACCGCCGAGAACGGAGAGAACGCAGAGTTTATTTTACTTTTTCTGACCAGTGAAATGCCTTTGTTTGTTTTATTTATCCCGTGAAATGATTTTATCTTTTTTATTTCACTGGGATTTCACTGGGTTCCTTTTTTCATTCTACAACCTGTCCGCCCACCGGCGGATTCTACATTATTCATTGTTTTTCCCTTCTCCCTTTTTCCCTTTCTGTATTACCTTTTATACTATTCTACTTGACAATAATATACTATCACATATATTTTAGGAAAAAATTCGGAGAAAAAATTATGGTGCCAAAATTAGATCTAATCGTTTTGGGTTTGCTTTCTCAAAAATCCATGCATGGTTACAGGATAGCCGAGTTCTTTTTGGGTAAAGGAATTCATGACTGGATGGCTGTGAAAAAGCCTTCTGTTTACAAAGCCTTGAATAGATTGGAAGATGAAAAATATATTTCCGGTGAATATCAAACCGAGGTCGGGAAACCACCTCGAAAAGTTTTTCACATTACACCGGAAGGGAAAAAACATATCAGAGAAATTCTGAAATCCTTCTTTTTCACAAAAAAATTTACATCTCCGCCGGAATTTTGGCATTATCTAAGATTTGCCAAAGGAAATCTTACTCAAACCGAATTTATTAAGGCAATTGAAAATAGAATACAAATCAGTAATAAATTTGAAGAGAAGATGTTGGAGAAAAAAAATCAAGCACTGCGGTCCGGCATGTTGGACGATATGCCCTTTTATGGTAAAATCGTAGAAAATATGATGAAAAAATTCCAACAAGCCAGCGCAGAAGCCCTCGAGCAAATGAAACAAGAAGCTTTACTACCGGAAAATAAAAGCATTTTTATTCAGGAGGATTAAATGAAAAAAAATGTCGTCCTCATAGTTTTTTTATTACTCGCAAGTAACCTGATCGCAAATCAAATTTCGCTTGAAAATGCAAAAATTCTCGCTCTTAAAAATAATCCCGATTTGCTAGCCCAAAAGGAAGAACTAAAATCAGCGAAAATGGATAATCTAAATGCAATTTCAGGATTACTGCCTTCCGCAAATATTTCTAATTCGTACACTAAATACAAACCGGATCAAAATTTTGGTGCAGGACCTACTGCTGAATCGTCAAAATCTTACAGAATTCAAATATCCCAACCTTTGTTCAACGGAGGGAAAATCTGGTTGAATTCTCGCATAAAAAATGATGCTCTGCAAATTTCAGAACAATCCTATCAAATGAAAAAATTGGAAACACTCGCTGAGGTGGAGTCAAAATATTTTTCTGTTTTGGAAAATAAAAGCCTCCTAAAGATAGCCAAAAAAGCTCTTCAATCTGCAATAACCAATCTCGATGTAGCAGAAATGAAATATAATTCAGGAATAATTTCCCGAGCGGATTATCTTCAACTCCAGTCCGAGAAAACATCAAAAGAGGTTAACCTGATTCAAGCACAAAATTTGTATCAGACGAGCAAATTGCAAATTGCAAATTTCTTACAACTTGCGGTTATTCCAGAATTGCAGCCAATCGAATTTTATAAATATTCCAAAATATTAAAACATTTGCAGAATATTTCAATAGAAGAAACAGATAATATCACCGGTGAGATTATTGAGATTGGTTTTAGCAAAAATCCTTCTTTGAAAATTTCCTCCATTTCTTGTAAAACAGGCAAAAAGGCATTGCTTATGGCTGAGGGAAATTTTTTACCGTCGCTCAATCTCTCATATTCAAAAAGTTGGAATAAATATGATTTTATGAATGATTATGACGACTCGCAAAATCTAACCCTTTCCGCTTCGCTTCCCCTTTTTCCACTTGTGGATTCCGGAACAGGCGTGTTAAAGGCAAAACATAATCTTAAAAAAACAGAATTGCAAAAGATTTCTGCAGAAAATGGGATCAAATTATCTTTGAGCAGTTCATTTTTGAATCTGGTTTCCAGCGCCAAGTCTGTTTCCGCAGCGAAAAAAGCCAAAGAACAAGCAGAAGAAACTTACAAACAAATGCAAGAGCGTTATTCCAGCGGACTGATCAGCACGAACGATTTGCTGTCCGCTCAAGTGCTTTTCATTTCATCGCAAAGCCAATACACAAAATCTTTTTATGATTTTCTGCGAACAAAATCATCGCTCATGCAACAAATGGGAATCGAAGACACAAATGTTTTATATCGAATTATTCAAAAATAAAAATATAAGCCGCGAATGGACACGAATTATTGTAGATAGAAAAAAATTAATGTAAATTGGCGGCAAAAAAATAGGAGAACAAATGTTTAAATTCAAAAAAATTATTATTCTATTAATAATTATCACCCTTGCTTTTGGGGGTTGTGACAAAAAAACGAACGGTAATTCCGACCGGGCAAAAACAGAAAGAAGACCCGGATTTGCAATGGAAGCAAAAGCTGTTCCGGTAATTATTCAGGAAGTAATTCCGGAAAATTTGCAAGAATATGTTAAGGTTGTTGGATCATTGGAAGGAATTACAGACATTGTTTTCACCAGTGAAACAAATGGAAAAGTTTTGGAAGTGCATAAATATTTAGGTGATTGGGTAGAAAAAGGTCAAACGATCGGCAGGATTGATAATTCGGATTATAAAATTCAGGTTTTACAATCTAAAGCCGGTTTAAGTGGTGCACAAGCCTCTCTTGAGTCTGCACAACTTAATCTACAATCATCTGAAAAATTGTATAAGGAAAACAAAATTTCCCAGCAGGAATTTTTACAGGCGAAGATTGCCAAAAACAATGCCACCGCAGCTCTCGAAGGAGCAAAAGTTTCGCTGGAAATGAAAAAACGAGCTCTCGAGAACTCAGAATTTGTTGCTCCTGTCTCCGGTTACATCACAAATCTGAATATTGAAATAGGGGAAATGATAGGAGGAGGAAATCCGATCTGCACAATTGTTAATTCCAAAAAATTGAAAATTAAAACAGGACTTTCCGAATCGGATATTCTTAATGTCAAAAAAGGGCAGTCGGTTATGATAAAAAATAATGGATTTAAGGAAACATTTACCGGCAAAATTACTGGCGTAGGTATAAAACCATTACGCGGAACTGCAAATTATCCCATCGAAATCGAAATCGAAAATCAGAATGAGAAACTTCTTCCCGGTATGGTTGTGGAGGGTTACATCCAAAGTAAAACCCACAAAGATGTGTTCTTTACTTCAATGAATAATATTCTCGAAAAATACGACGATAAATATGTTTATATTATTGATGAAAATAATAAAGCCTATGAACAAAAGGTTGAACTCGGAAAAAAAGTGAAACGGGATGTAATCATTACAAATGGGTTGAAGAAGGGTGATAAACTTGTGGTAGAAGGCTACGATAACCTAAGCAACGGAGCTAAAGTAGAGATAAAGAGTTATTGATGGAAGACGGAAAACGGAAGACGGAAAAATGGACCACGAAACACACGGAAAAACACGAAAAAGGAACCCAGTGAAATCCCAGTGAAATAAACTCTGCGTTCTCTCCGTTCTCGGCGGTGAAAAAAGGGGAAAAATGACCACGAAATACACAAAACACACGAAAATGCAAACAAATGAAATATTACCAATTTCGATCCTTACCTATCGCCCCCAATCAGCCATCCCAATATCCTCCCCAAGCTCTCCCTCCAATCTCGTTCCCAAGTCCCCTCTCCAATCTCGTTCCCAAGCTCTCCCTCCAATCTCGTTCCCAAGCCTTCTCTCTAGTCTCGTTCCCAAGCCCTCTCTCCAATCTCGTTCCCAAGCCCCAGCTTGGGAACGCAATTTGTTTCCAAACCCCAGTTTGGAGTCACAGGAAAACAATCCGCAGTCCCTATTTCCAAAACGGCAAACAGTGATAAATTTCAAACGACAAATATCAAAATTAAATGTTAAAAAAATCAAAACAATGTGGCACACGAGTCCCTTCGTGTGTAAAATAATTGCATATAAGTAAAAAAAGGAGCCCCATGTCAATAGCAAAATTTTCTGTAAATAATAGCAAACTGATAAATATGATAATGATCATTGTATTTATATTCGGTATTTATACGATGATTGATATACCCAAAGAAGAGATGCCAGCCGTTGATTTCGGGGCATTCTATATTTTAATTAATTATCGAGGAGTTTCACCTGCTGAGATGGAAAATTTCATCGTAAAAAAAATTGAGGATGAGATTGACGATTTGGAAAATATTGATTATTATCAATCTTCTTGTGAATCGGGCAGAGCAACAATTTTTATCATCATGGAACCGAACGCAGACATAGATCGGGCGTGGAACGACCTGAATACCGAGATGGATAAAGTTTACGGATTGCCGGAAGGAGCCGACGACCCCATTATTATCAGATTGAATATGCGAGAAGTTAATGAGATGTGTACCGTTGTTCTCGGTGGTGATTTTTCGCCAAATTCTATCAGAGAGATTGCAGAAGATTACCGAGATGAAATAATGCATTTGAACTATATTTCCAAAGTGGAAATAGCGGGAACACGAGATAGAGAAATCTGGGTTGAAAATAATACAAGCAAGTTGGATCAATATGGAATTACTCTAAATGATATATATCGGGCAATAAATTTGCGAAATAAAAATGTTCCGGGTGGCACATTAAAATTTGGAAGAGCAGAATTTTTGGTCAGAACAGTGGGAGAGTTTGGACAGGTAGAGGAAATAAATGATGTAATTATAAAAATGGACAAGAACGGTCGGGCAATCCGCATAAAAGATGTGGCAGTAGTAAAAGACACGTTGCAAAAAAGTTCTACAATTGGTAAATTGAATGGTGTTCGGGCAGTAAATGTAAATATTTTCAAAAAGGTTGATGGCAACATTATAAAAGTTATGGATAATGTTCGGGAGAAATCGAAAGAGTTTCAAGAAAGAATTCCCGGCTTATTGTTCGAGGTTCGAAATGACGGCTCCATTGATGTTCAAAACAGTATTTCAACTCTCAGCCAAAATGCTCTTTTTGGTATAATATTGGTATTTTTCACTCTTTTGATTTTTATCGGATGGAGAAATGCCCTTTTTGCTGCTTGGGGAATTCCATTTAGTTTTATGCTAACTTTTATCCTTATGCGGCAGTTTGATATTACAATGAATAATCTAAGTTTGTTTTCCCTGATCCTCGTCATCGGGATGATCGTGGATGATGCTATAATCGTTCTGGAAAACATTCATCGCTATCGCGAAATGGGGTTGAGCCGAAAAGATGCTGCCATCAAAGGAACGCAGGAAATTATGTGGCCTGTAATTTCGGCAGTAGCTACCACGATTGCCGCTTTTCTCCCTATGTTACTTATGAAGGGGATGATGGGAAAATTTATGAGAGTTTTCCCGATCGTAGTCGCATTGGCTTTAACCGCCTCCCTGATTGAATGCCTGCTCATATTACCCTCCCACACCGCAGATCTGGGAGACAAGAAAAAAATGAACATTAAAAAAGAACCTCACAAATTACACGATTGGTTAATAAAATGGTATAGAAAATTTATCAAGAAGGCTCTGGGGCATCGCCTTATAACTGTGATAGTAGTTGTGGTCGCTCTGTTTGCAGCAATTTCATCTGTAGCTTTGCATCTCGTAAAATTTCAATTTTTTCCACAGCACTCTTCTTCTACGATGGTTCTTAATCTGGAAACACCGGTAGGCACTAATCTGGAAAAAACAAATGAAATGGTCAGTAAAATCGAAGATTATATTCGGAACATGAAAGAAAATTCGGATGTGGAGGCAATCGTTAGCACGGTGGGACAATATACGGAAAGTCACAGAAGAAATGTCGAAACATCAAATGCAGAGATTAAAATAGACCTGCTAGATACTGATGACATGACCTATTCTCATTCGCAGATTAAACAATCTATTCGGGAATATCTCGATAACTTAGCCGGATTATTTTCTTATAAATTTTTTGAGGGTGAAAAGGGTGGTCCCCCAACCGGCAATGATATCGAATTGCGTATTAAAGGCGATAATTTTGAGAGGTTGGAATATATTGCAAATTATATTACAGAAAAATTAGAAAAATATCCGGGAGTTGCTGATCTGGAAACAAACACGGATGACGGGAAAAAAGAGATAAAGATCATTCCACACCACGATAAACTCGGTTTGTACAATCTAACTGTAAACGATATTTCAAGTCTCATTTCTACCGCCTCCTACGGTGCGGTGGTTTCTAAATTCCGAGGTGCGGAAATGGATGAATATGACATCATCGTGAGAGTGGAAGAGGAACAGATTGATGATCTGTCCGACTTGGGAGATCTTAAGATACGCACCATGACCGGTGATATGATCCCGATAAAAGAACTTGCAGATTTTGTGATTAGTTCGGGTTATTCCACAATCCAGCATTATAATGGAAAACGAGTTCTCACAATTACCGGAAGTGTTAGTCCCTACATGGAAAACGAAGAGAAAAAAATTCGCACTCCTGATGAAGTAACAAATTATCTTCGGGGTAATAAACTTACGGGACAAAAAGGAATTTTGGAAAATTTTAAAGATAAATTTCCCGATTACCAATTGGAATATGGTGGAACAGCCGAGCAACAAAGTGAGGTTTATGGTTCCTTATATTTCGCTTTGGGAATAGCACTCTTGCTCATTTTCACGATTCTCGCTACCCAATTTAATTCCTATGTGCAGCCCTTCATTGTGATGCTCACGATTCCTTTCGCAATTATTGGTGTTATTTTCGGACTTGTTATAACCGGTCTCCCATTTTCTATGATGACTATGATCGCAGTTGTAGCTCTGGCTGGAATTGTGGTGAACGATTCGCTCGTGGTGGTTGATTTTGTAAACAGAGAACGAGAACGTGGTATTGACCGCTGGAATTCTTTAATAAATGCAGGAACTATTCGCTTGCGTCCAATTCTGATGACGACCGTAACCACAATTGCCGGATTCATGCCGATCATTCTCTCTACAGCGAGTGCAACTCAAGATTGGAAGCCTATGGCTGTAAGCATCGCCTTTGGTTTGGCGTTTGCCACCCTGCTCACCCTGATTGTGATTCCGGTTATCTACTCGCTTGTTGATTCTATGTTTGGAAAAATGGGAATCACCCGATTTAAAACCCATAAAAGTTTTAAGGAGTGTGTGAAAGATTAGAGGGATGATTTAGTGATTTGCTGAAGGTGGTTCAA
>JAYEKN010000305.1 GCA_034661015.1 Candidatus Cloacimonadota bacterium | reverse complement strand
TACTTTACGGACAGACACTAATTATCAAGCCATCATCGGAATTACTTCACCATCTAAGCTAAGATATTTTTTCATCAAATTGGCTGTCAAACAAGAATGGACTGGTAAAATGCCGATTACATCTCCAATTTGAATATTCTGAAATTCTGTATCAGAAATTTTTACAATTCCATGTTCTTGTGATAATCTGCAAACGTAGGAATCGGGAATCGGTTCTGACCATGAATTAGCATCAAATTTCACGATATAACCAAAAACTTTTTCGTTGTCCGAAGATCGCCGGATATATTCTTTGGAAAGATGCGATCCTCCGCCATAAACTACAATTTCATTTCTATCTGCATTTTTACTTACCACAGGACAGGCGAGAGTAACGGCAATTTGACTAAACTCGCACGAACCGATTTGCTCTTGCATAATATCATAGAAGACAAAATTTCCCGGACGAATTTCATCAATACCCGGAAAAGAATCAGCGATACTGCAAGAGGGAGTATCACCGATCGAGAGGATAAGATCATCGCTGTTTGTGAATTTATTTTTTATCGCTAACAATTTTTCGATTGTTTCATTATGAATCTTCAAAATTTCTGCTTTTGATGATACATCATACATTTGTCCCGAGTGAGTTAAAAATCCCTTGAATTTTAATAATGAATTATGGTTTAATTCGCGAACTAATTTTTTTATGTATTCAATATTTTCTACATTAACTCCGCTCCTTTTATAACCGGTGTCGATTTTTATAAAAACTCCTGCCGGTTTATGCAAATGATTGTGTAAATATCTTATCGTGAGAATATCGTCAGCCAAAACATTTATTTTTGTATGTTGCAACAGATTATTCAGGTCGTTCACTTCGAGAATATTAAAAGGAAAAGCAATTGTAATATCATCCCATCCGTTCGAAGCAAAATAGTAAGCCATTTTAACTGAAGAGACAGTAATTTTGTTAACTCCCATTTCCCTAAACCAATTGCCAATTATTGCGGATTGAGGTGTTTTGAAATGAGGGCGAAATGTAAGATTGTTTCTTTTCGCCTTCTCAAACATATTTTTGATGTTTTCTAAGCATTTTTTTTTATCTAACAATAACGTGGGTGAAGTAATTTTTGAAATCATGATTTTCTCCAAAAAAATGTTAAATCCCTCAAGTGATAAATGAAAATTGTTGTCAAGTTTTGCTTGATTTCACACTAGGCGGTCTACACCATAAGTATCCACCCTTTTTAATATTTTCCAGTTCATTAATATAATTATCAGATATGATAGGAGGGATATTCAGGATATATTCGTCAATGTTTTTATTCTTTTTTTTTAAGATATCTTTGGGAGACATATTTTTT
>JAYEKN010000304.1 GCA_034661015.1 Candidatus Cloacimonadota bacterium | reverse complement strand
CCTGAAATTAGTTT
Organism: Candidatus Cloacimonadota bacterium; assembly: GCA_034661015.1. Taxonomy (NCBI): domain Bacteria; kingdom Pseudomonadati; phylum Candidatus Cloacimonadota; species Candidatus Cloacimonadota bacterium. The sequence continues at coordinate 28,425 of JAYEKN010000304.1, read as the reverse complement.
TTTTGTTTTATGATTTTATGGTATCAAAATTTGCGTCAAGATTTATAGATGAGAAGATTGATAAGAAATAAAAATTCAGGAAAAGGTTTGGAATATTTTATGGTAGTTTGAACGAACAGATTTATCTGTTCCCTCAGGTTTAACTGCTCGGGAAATAAACTGGCTCCCAACCTACATTCAATCTTTTGTTTTTAAATCCCGCACCCAATTCACCATAAATTTTAGCGTCAATCTCGTTCCCATTCGCCAGCTGGCGGATGGGGAACGCATTTTTTCGCGAAGCCCCAGCTTCGCAAAACATAGACAAATTTTTGTGATTGCATTGAGAAACACGCTTTGGAAAAGCGTATTACGTTTCTCAAAATTGATTTTGGAAAAACACGCTTTGGAAAAGCGTATTACGTTTCTCAAAATTGGTTTCTTGAAAAACACGCTTTGGAAAAGCGTATTACGTCTACAAAAAAAAGCCCACAATCACATGAAGCGGACTGTGGGCTAAATATTCGAATAATCCAATACCAACGAATTATTCTTCTTTTAGGATTTCTTTCAGTTTATGCCTAAAACTTATGATATAATCGTTCCAGTAGTTTTCAGTTACCTTATCGCTCATGAAATACGGGGACAACACACTAGCACGCAGTACTCTCAGACTATGAACTTTATCCCATTCTTCTTTGGAAATACCGAGACGTTTTGCCAGACCTACAGGGGCATTTGTATAATCATCAAAGGAAAAATTGGTATGAGATGTAATAAAATCCTTTTTTAATACTGTACCTGAGACGTATGAACTTAAGTTGTAAATATCAAGGTTCAACTTATTCATCTTTTCCAGAGATGCGTTGCCAACAAAATTGAAAGCGAAATCAACCATATTAAAATCCGGTTTTACTAAACATTCAACTTGAAATTTTGTTCCATCAACATCAAATTCTCCGATAGAAATCACTTTTTCATACAACCTTTGTGCACCTTCAATACTCGCTCCAATTAATTTTCCGTATCCCGTGATATTTAGGGGAAGAACTTGATGAGCAGCCCACACACTTGCAGCGGTAGCACCGGCTTTTGAGCCTTCAATAATATAACTGCCAAGCATTGCCGGGGCATCAGAACCCTTTTCAAAAACATAAGCTGCAAAGAATGAAATTGCGTCAGTCATTCTCTTATCTCGGATAGTAATACCTCCGGCAGAATAGGGAACATAACCCATTTTATGCGGATCAATTGTTACGGAATCGGTTTCGGAGATTGCCTTAAAAGCATTATAAACTTCTTCCTTGGGCCAATTCAGGTCATCCTGATTAATAATGTTTTCTTTATGCAACCTAACTTTCATGGCGTTATAGTGCATAAAATTGTAATCTTCATCAAGAAAGATCGAACGGGCGTATCCACCATAAGCAGCATCAGCGTGCACATAAAATGAAACTCCCTTTTGCTCGCATTCTTTTCTGAATTCAATGATCTTATCAAGAGAATCAATCGCACCTTCTTCTGTGGATCCAATCACGCCAACTACGCCCAATATTGGGATTTTCTTCTCGATCAGATCATTAATTGTGTTTTTTAGGACATCAATATTTTGACGGAAGTGCTCATCAACTTCTATTTCTATCAGATTATTTAGCCCGATTCCCAGAACATCGGCAGCTTTAACCCAAGAATAATGTTTGGATTGGGGAACGATCCATTTTCCGAGTTGTTCCTGATTCACTCCGGTACCACGCACGGAATTATCCCGAACTTCATCCCACACATCTTTTACTTTTTCAGAGAGATCAAGAATTTCGGAAATTTTCATATTAGCGAGCTCCCAATCAGATAAACCATCTACAAGTTTTGGTCTGATCTTTTTAATGGCAAAAGGAATTGATGATAGGTTTCTTGCATACCAGAGAGCTTCAAAATTGGCGACGCTTCCGTCAGTGCAAATATGCCCCCATGCAATCTTGGTATCATATCCCATTAGTCGAGCAAAATCTTTTCCAACCTCGATTTCCATCGGGGAAGTAGCAGTTGATGCTTCATAAGCCACATTGTTTGGATTATAGAGCATAGCAGCTATATATCCGAGGATAGCCGGCATCATAATATCCGCATTCATGTGTCCCAAATATCGAGGGGAATGCCACGGCATTGAAGTAGTTTTCAATTTTGAACACAATTTATCCAACACCATTGCGGTTTTTTCTTGTGTTTCCTTAAAACTTTTTTCGTCTTTTCGATGTAATGAAATTAACGGTTCATCTTCCGGATGAAAATCCTTTCGCCAAAAAATATGCTCGTTGATAATATCATTAACGATTTCTTTAAAGAATTTTGCATTCTCCGATTTCGGTCCTAAAAACAATGCATCAATATCCATTTTTTCTCCTTCTAAGCGTTATTTTTTTGTTACTAATTTTTAACTTCGTTTGTCTTCCATTCAGGTTTTTTGCAAGCATAAATAATAATGGGAATAGTTAGGAAAATCAACAACCCGCCAACCATGAAAAGCACGTAAAATGTGGGGCTACCGATTTTCAGATTTGTGGGTGGGAAAAAACTGATCACAATTACGAATACCATCGTGAGTAATCCAACTAAACCAACGATCCACATACCCACCTTACCACCGGGAATTCTGTAGGCTCGTTTCACATCGGGATATTTGTATCTGAGTTTAATTGCCGAAGCAAATAGCAGAATATACATAATCGCATATAAAGTTGTGGTTAGAATTAGAATCATAAAAAATCCCGTATTGATTGCGGGAACAACCACATAGATCAGGGCAATTAGGGAAATCATCGTTGCTTGAACTAAAACGAAACGAATTGGAACTCCATTTTTATTGGTTTTTTGCCACCATTTTGGCATAAATCCGTTTTTGGCTACCTGAAGCATAGCAGTGGAAGGTCCCAAAACCCAAGTGCTTAACTGACCGAAGGCACCAAAGCCAACCATGGCAGCAACTATCGGGATGAGCCAATCTACATGTCTTAGCTTAAAAAAAACGGAAAATGTTTGCATAATACCGGAGGCGAGATTGATACTGCTTGCAGGCTCTGCGATCTCGATAGCAAATGCTCCTAATATATTTAGCACGAGAATCAAAATTACCGCTACCAACATAGCAAGAGGATAATTTTTTTGAGGATTTTCCACTTCATTTGCATGCACGGACGAAACTTCAACCCCTGCAAAAACGAATATAACTCCAACAAAAAAAGTTAAATGACTCAAACTGCTAAAATCAGGTAAAGCCTTTGCCCAAGTGAAAGCAGGTAATTGAATGGGATTGTTTCCCAAAAAATAAGTCAATCCGAATCCGAGTATGAGTATAAATGGAATAATGACACCAATCAAAAAACCGGCTGAACTAATTGTACTACCGGATTTCAAGCCCTTCAAGTTTAGCGAAGTGGCAAACCAGTAAATCAATATTGTTACAACGGCGATATAAATATTATTACTCGCAAGAGCAGGTTTGAAGATGAAGGCGATCATTGCTGCGATGAACGAACCGATCATGACCATGCCAAAAAACATTTGTACCCAAAGCATCCAGGCAGCAATAAAAGCTGCTCTATCCCCAAATGCCAATTTTATCCATTTATACACACCTCCTGCCGAGGGCCATCCTGTGGCGAGTTCTGCGGAAATCAGGGCAGTGGGAATTAAAAACAAAACAGCTGCAGCTATCATATAAAAGACTTGCAACCAGCCGGTTTCAGCTAACATCGGCAAATTTCTAATACTCATAATAAAAGCCAAAGTTATCATTATAAGTTTAAAAAGATTTAACTTTGTGGGATTATTTGTCATACTATAACTCCTTTCCAATTTAAATTAATTTTTTTTGTATTATTGATGAGTCCATTTAAAAAACCGTTAAAACGGTTAAATTATGTTGTTTGTTGTTGTAAACCCACGATTAAAATCGTGGGCTTCTATCATATTTATCTAACTGTTAACACATAAGTTAGAAGCCCACAGTTTCAACTGTGGGTAAACGATGAATTACAACTATTTAACCACTTCAGTGGTTTATTTAGTGGACTTATTGATTCTTTAGTAGTTGGCAAAAATAATAATTTGCTCTATCTATTGATAACCCACATTATTCGGTCAGAGTAAAATAACGAAGAGGACTATATTCGCTCCAAAGTGTCCAAATATTTTGGGCTTGCACTTTCCATCCGTATAAACCTGCACCTGCAGTATCCGGAATAGAAAAAACAAGAATCGTGTCAGCAGTTTGCTCCAAAAAAGTAAACAAAGAATCATTTACTTTTCCAATTATTATATCATACTGAACGGCATCAGGGAGGCTTTCCCATTTAAATTCTATCGGGTTTTGGACTGTTACGCTATCTGCCGGTTCAAGTAAGGTAGGGGAAAAATTTGCATCTTCTGAGACTGTAACGCTGATGCTGTCTGATCCCGGAATGCCATCCATATCATACGCAGTAACTTCAAGAGAATGAACATTTCCATCTGCCCAGTAGAAATTCGACCAATTATATTCCCAAGGTGGGGTGGAATCAGTGTGCACTACTTCTCCATCAATAATAAAATTAACGTATTCGATACTTTCCTCACTTGATACATCGGCTTTTATCCATTTACTTGGTGTAGTAATTGTTTCGCCATCGTCAGGTTGAGTAATTGTAACATCCGGATATTGCGTAGAATGGTCTGTAGTCGAAGAACAGCCTATAATTAAGAGCGCAATTAATGAGGTAATTATAATGAAAATTGCCCTCCGTGAATTTACATCTTTGTGATTTAATAAACTAAACATTGCCTTTCTCCTTTCTCAAATGTTATTATATTTCAAAATATTATTTATATTGTGTATAAATTAGTTTTTCATCTTTTCAAGTCAATCTTTTTATATTCAAATATCTAAAAATATTTCGGAGTAAAATATCCGTGATGCTCTAATTTTATAAACAGCAACATCGCAAAAGTTACACACCGGATTACATTCAAACCCATTTTCTTTGACGTAAAAACATTGATTCAAAAAGTTTGTGGAAAAATTTATCCCTTATAATAAACTCAAAATAATTATGAATAATCAAGAAAATTCAAACCTAAATATTTTTACTGTAACGGAAATTACAAAGCATGTAAAAAATATTCTCGAAAATAATATTCCCGCTATATGGATCAAAGGGGAAATATCCAATTTCAAGCATCACTCATCCGGGCATATTTATCTCACTTTGAAAGACCAAAACTGCTCGCTACGTGCCGTATTCTTCAGGCAATTCAATCGTTTGCTAAGATTTCAACCTGAAAACGGAATGGAAGTAATGTGTTACGGCAAAATTCAGGTTTATGAAAAAAGCGGACAATATCAACTGAACATCAACGAAATGAAACCCTTGGGAATTGGGGAACTGGAAATCGCTTTTCGTCAATTAAAAGAAAAACTGGAATTTGAGGGTCTTTTTGAGGAAAAGTGGAAAAAGCCAATTCCACGATTTCCTGCGAGTGTAGGAATTATTACATCGCAAACCGGGGCTGCAATTCAGGATATAAAAAATGTTCTCACTCGCAGATTTCCCGTAAATATTTTATTGCATTCTGTTCGTGTTCAGGGCAAAACTTCCGCAGACGAAATAGTTACGGGAATCGAAGCATTCAACAAATCCAAAAATGTAGATGTCCTGATAGTTACACGCGGCGGTGGCTCTATGGAGGATCTTTGGAGTTTCAATGAGGAGAAGGTTGCCAGAGCGATTTTCAAATCGGAAATCCCGATAATTTCCGGAGTCGGTCACGAGATTGATTTCACTATCTCAGATTTTGTTGCAGACTTACGCGCTCCCACACCTTCGGCTGCTGCGGAACTGGTTGTGCCGGATAGATATTCTGTTTTGAATGAGATCAAAAATTTTGATGATCGGATAAACAATCTCGTGCTGAATAAATTTGAACGGGAAAAAAGTAAGTGCCGTGAACTTTTTCTTTATCTTGATAAATTTCACCCTCAAAATATCCTCCAACAATATACTCAGCAGCTCGATGAACTAAAATATCGTTTAAATAATTCGCTTCTAAAAATATCCGATTCCCGATTTACACTTGAAAAACTAAAATCAAATATCTCATACCAATTTAATAAATTCCATAATCTGCAAAATGCTGAAATACGAGAAAAGCAGAATTCATTATGGCAAAATTTTGAAAATATCTTTGCAAAGAAACGTAGTAACTGGCTGAATCTAATGGGCAAACTCGATGAACTTAGCCCCTTGAAAATCCTCAAAAGAGGATACAGCGTGGTAACAAAAAATGGCAAAGATATTATTTCTACCAAAGATTTGGAACTCGAAGATAAATTGCGTATTCTTTTTTCAGAAGGTAAATGCGATTGTAAAATACAAAATATTTACAACAATATTTCGGATGAATAAAAATATTCTTGTTTTTGTCATTGCTCTATTGGTTTTATTTTTTGTGCAAAACAATAAACTGCACTCATTTGCTGCGAATGGATTGTGGGTTCCTTCTTGGGAATTGAATTCCCCTGAAAAAATCAAAAAGGTTGTAAGATTTGCTGTTGAAAATGATTTTAAGCATATTTTCGCTGAAATACGCTATCGCGGAGATGCCCTTTATGTGCCAAATAAAACTGATTCTACTTTTTCCAATCCGGAAAAACGATCCTATTTTCTGGATAAACAACCCGAAAGTTTCGACCCTCTCTATTCGCTAATTCAATTGGCACACGATTATCATATTCAGGTTTTTGCATGGCTCACCACTTTCGTAATTACTCCTAAAAACACAATTCGTTTACCGGATTCTCATGTTGTTTTCCAGCATCCCGAATGGATTACCTACAATGAAAATTTGGAAAAGATGGATATTGAACAAGTTGGTTCGGGGCTATTTCTTGATCCGGGCATCAAAGAGGTGCAGGAATATACTCAAAACATTATTTTGGATATTGCAAAAAATTATCTCATTGATGGCGTAATGCTTGATTATATCCGTTATCCCGGAAGCGAATTTGGTTACAATCCCATTTCTCTTGCCAATTTCTCCAAAAATTCTACAAGTATTGATTCTGCAAAATTTGTTTTCTGGAAACAAGCACAACTAACAAATTTTGTCAAAGATACAGGGCAAAAACTCAAAAATGTGAAAAAGAGCATGATTTTCGCAACAACCGGAATCGGAGAATATGCAAAAGCCAAAAACCAATTTTGTCAGGATTGGATGAAATGGTTGGATTTTGATTCTTTGGATTATGTGTATTTGATGCTATATGCAAAATCGGATGAAGAGTTCACGAAACAGATTGAATCCATTCCGAACAATGTTGATAAAAAAAGAATTGGGATTTCGTTGCGTGCTTGGAACCATTCGAATAATTATCCGGTTCAACAGATCTTTTCCAAAGTTTCAATCTGCGAAAAAAATAATTTCAAGGTAGTTTCCCTGTTCCATTTTGGAGGAATTCGGGAAAATGAGTTTACAATTCAAAACAAAATTATAAAATATTAATTATAGTCTGTCCGTAAAGTAGGGATTCGACGCAGATGAGCACTGAAAAAACCGATTTTCGCAAGATAAAATTTTTTTGTAAAAAGTGTAATATCAGCGTTCATCAGCATAATCAGTGTTTTTCTGCGTCGAATCATCCACCAGCTGGTGGAACCACTGATAAAATAGTAGTTTACGGATGGAAACTAATTAGGAATAATTATGAGAATAGATAAATTATTAGACGTGCTTTGCATTGTTAAACATCGTTCAATTGCCAAAAAGGCGTGCGATAACAATCTCGTTCAAATCAATGGAGCAACTGCAAAACCTTCAAAATTAGTTCAAATCGGCGATAGAATAAGAGTGGCAATTTATGGATTTATTATTGAGTTTGAACTAACAGATATGCCAACGAAAAACATACAAAAATCACAAACAACAAATTATTACAAATTGGTAGTAAGAAATCAGGAACCCGATTAAATAAAACACTATTAAAAAAGGACTCGTGCGAAAAACACATAATAAATTTGCAGAAAATAAGAATTGAAATCATAAAAATTGACAAGCTTTATGCAATATGTGTTTTTGAAATCACTAAATAAAAAATAAACAAAAGTACAAAGGAGTACATTATGAAAAGAATTATACCAATCTTAATTGTGGCTTTTCTTTTTGCGAATATCGGACTTTTGGCAAGTCCGATCACCCAAAATGCTGCCACAGAAGTTGCTGAATTCAAAATAAGTTTGGATGGCAAAACTGATTTTTCTATCAACAATTGTGAAGAATTGTTAAATATTGAGAACAATCGAGTTGGCTTTATTTTCCACCTTACCCCTCAAGGATTTGTGCTCGTAAGCACAGACACAGATCTGACCCCGATTGCCGGAATTTCATATAGGAATAATTTCTCTACTGAAGATGTCCCTTCAAATATTGCTTTTCAATGGTTAAGAAAAGAACTAAGTTTGCATATTCAAGGCATTGAACAATTTCCTTCACAGCTAATTTCAGATAACAATCAACTTTGGAATGATTATTTAACCAAAAATTCCGCTCAATTTAACACAAGAGACCGCGCTATCTATCCCCCGGAAGGAACTACTACAACCGGCGGCTGGGTAGAAACTCAATGGAATCAAAATCCTGCTCCATATAACGCTTATTGCCCTCTTGATCCAAACACAGGTGGCAGATCTTATGTGGGTTGTGTTGCAACCGCGATGATACAAATAATTAATTATCACAGATTTATAGGTGATGCAGAATTCTATAATAGTGATGATTACAATTATCAACCCTATACAGGAAACCAATGGTGTAATGTTGACAATGATTACCAGAGTTTGGATTTTCCAAATTTTCCTAACCTAAACCTTTATCTCGACCTTCTGCGTGAAGAATATATGACAAATGAACCCATTTCAGATCAATCTATTGCTGCTTTGGGTTTTGCAGCAGGAGTGTCCGTAGAAATGTGTTATTCTACTGATGGCTCCGGCGCATACTCATCTGACGTGGATAATGCTTTTTTGTATAAATTTGATTATGACAGTGCTCTTTATCAATCCGGTGGCTCCACATATTTTTATAGCAATGTCCAAGATGATATGATGGATGGACTTCCCATTCACTTAAGCCTTAACGGGAATCCCGGCCATGCTATTGTTCTTGATGGCTATAATAGCGCCGCTGACACATATCATCTCAATTTTGGTTGGGGTGGTAGTTCAGACGGTTGGTATGACTTGCCAGACGGAATTATTCCTATGGGTTTCACAAGTGTCTCTGCTGGAATTATTCATATTAACGGTGGTTTCCTCCCCTATCTTTCTTATAAAGAAATTTTCGCTTCCGAAACTATCGGTGATTATGACGGACGTATCAATCCGGGTGAAACCGCTGATGTTCGCATTTCTATCCAAAATAAAATCAGTTTTTCTACTGCCACAGATATTGTTGCCCGTCTCAGATGTAATGATCCCCGAGTAATTATTTTAGATTCAATCGGAACATACAGTGACATTCCGGCCGGATCCGCCCAAACAAATATCACAGATCCATTCAAACTTGAAGTTGTTCAAGGTGCCGGTGCATGCACAATTGATTTAACTTTGCATGTAGAATCAAATGATGGATATTCTGCCGATCTAATTGTTCCCCTTGATGTTACAATGGACCTTGTAGGTTGGCCGGTTACCGTTGTTGGTGGCGTAAATGGTAGCCCTGCTTTTGTGGACTTTGACGGAAGTGGAACTTATGATGTAGTATTCGGTGATAATAGTGGCAAAATTCACAGATTCGATATCGAAGGAAACGAATACACAGGTTTCCCATATGATACCCAGAATAATATTAAAGGCTCGGTTGCCATCTCAGATATTGACGGCAATGGAGAAAAAAATATTATCTGTGGATCGAATAGTAATGAACTTGTTGTCTTAGAACCAAATGGAGATGAACTTTTTACATATCAAGCATCTATGTATGTCATGGTAACTCCCACTGTAGCAGACATTGATGGGAATGGAAGCAAGGAAATTATTTTCCAATCGGCAAACGGACAATTGTATGTAATTGATTCAGCCGGAAACGATTTTCCAAACTTTCCAATTGCAATTTCCGGAACTATTTATATGAATTCCGGAGTGGCGGTTGCAGATATTAATGGTAACGGAAATAAAGAAATTATTGCTGCCACACTTACCGGCGATGTCTCTTGTATAAATAAAGACGCTGAAGTCGAATGGACTATTAACTTGAGCAGTTCCGTTCAAGGTGCTCCAACAATTATTGAATTTAGCGATGAAACTTACATTCTTGTTGGCGATACAGGTGGACGATTGGCTTTTATTAACTCTAATGGAAATTTGCTGAATTTTGCAGAAACTTCCGGTAACTTTACCAGTTCTCCTCTCGCCATCAATCTCAGCGGCGGATCAACCGTGCAAGACCTTTGGTTTATGATCGGCTCTCAAGACGGAACCGCGCATCTTATTGATTATTATGGAAACGATCATGATGGTTGGCCTAATGATACTGGAGATGCAATTTATTCAACTCCGATCGTGGCTGATGTAAACAACAACGGAATACAAGATTTCGTCTTTGGTAGTAAAGACAATTATTTATACGGCTTTGGTGTTGATGGTGAACCTGTTATGGAATTCCCAATAGATATTGGTTATCAGATTGCGTCTCCACCTGCAATTATTGATGCTGACGGAGATGGTGATCTTGATATTGCTTTTGGTTCTGCTTACAATGTGGACATTGTTGACTATAAAACAACAGCTGGAACAGAAAATATTCTTTACTCAATGTATCGTTTTGATTTGGAACGAACCGGTTTTTCGCTAATTTCCGGAGGATATGCTATCGGTGATGAACCTCCCGCTCATTTCACAAATAGCATTGCTCAAAACTTCCCAAATCCGGTTCAAAATAGTACAAAAATTTCTTATAGTTTGAAAAATGCTGATGTCCATAATGCAACTCTAAAAATATATAACATCCTCGGACAGCAAGTTTCACAGATCAATAACCTTCAGGCTGGAAGTCAAAATTCTGTAGATTGGAACGCTACTGACAAATCAGGAAATGCTCTTTCCAGTGGTATATATTTCTATAGAATCGAAAGCAATACTTACAAATCTGACGTTAAAAAAATGATCCTTATGAGATAAATCTTCATCTGAATATAAAAAAGACGGCACTCAATGATTTGACTGCCGTCTTTTTTTTTGGTATAACGCCGTGAACGGCGTGGATTATTTCTTTTTTCTCATTTCCCAGTCCTAAAGGACTGGGCTATTTTATTGTTTTCATTGTTCATTCTTATTCGTGAATAGTTGGGCTACTTTTAATTTTAATTTTTCTTTCACAGCGATGAAAGGACTGGGCTATTCTCACTCCTCGTCTTCATAACATTTTTCGAAGGACTGGGCTATTTTATTGTTTTCATTGTTCATTCTTATTCGTGAAGAGTTGGGATACTTTTACTTTTTATTTTTCTTTCACACCCGTGAAAGGACCGGGCCATTCTCATTCCTCGTTTTCATAACATTTTTCGAAGGATTTTTTCCATTTTGTTTTGGGCGATATAACTGCGGTGGACGGATAGACTATTTTTTTCTCCAACAGAAAACAGGCAGGATCAATGAATACACATCCTGCAAATAGGAAAATAAAGGCACGAGCTTCACCACGCCGTTTACGACGTTTCATATTTTCGGAGATAGCCAGACAATTATCGGGAAAACCACTAACGGGATTCCCATCCCTAAGGTTGCGATAAGGGGAATTTTATTTGCCGGAAGAATCAGGAAAAGCACCATTGTAATTGCAACACCGAGAACTGCACTAATATTTGCAGCATACTTATTTGCCCTTTTCCAATAAAGTCCATAGAGGAACGGGGCAAGAAATGTAGCAGCAATTGCTCCCCACGAAATGAGAAGAAGTGTGAGAATAATTGCTGGTTTTAGAACTGCAAATATCACAGAAATAATTATAAATACTCCGCAAAAAAACCGCATTAGAACATTCAAATTACGATCCGAAACATTTTTTTTGCTATATCCATGATAAAGATCTTTTACGATTGCAGAAGCAGATACAAAAATAAGAGAGGCAAGTGTGGACATTGAAGCAGATAAAACAAGCAATAGAATAACAAAAGAAATGCCAGAGGGAATCACATCACGAATGAATATGGGAATAAGTTTATCCACCATCGGCCTGCCATTTGTAAAAATTTCGGGATATTTTGTTGCATTAATAAATACGCGTGTAAGTGAACCGGTAAAATAGGCTGCTCCGGTAATAATTACTGCAAAAACCGTAGAAACTATTGCTCCGATTTTTATTGAACGATCGTCCTTGATGGAATAAAATTTCTGGATTAGTTGCGGCATAGCAAAGGGAGCCACGCTGGTAATTATCACAATGAAAAATAATGGAAAAAATCCGGGAGGTCCAATCAAACCGGTAAGTTTGGGATTAATAGTATCCAATTTTGATACTATTTCGGAAAATCCACCTGCCTTCGTAATACCAAAATAAACCAGCATTCCCACGCCAAAGATCATCACGATTCCCTGAATAAAATCTACGATTGCAATTGAACGAAAACCACCGAGAATCATATAAAGTCCTGTAAAAACTGCCATAACAAGAAGAATTAGGTTGAAATTAATTTTAAATGCAATTTCAAAGAGATAACTCAATCCCAAAAAAACAGAGGCGGCATACGGCACCAAAAATATAAAAATAGCAACAGCACCAAATATTTTGAGAAAATTTGAATCATAACGCTTGTGCAAATATTCCGGCATTGTGTAAACATCCAATTCAAGAGAAGCGGCGCGGATTCGTTTACCAACTATTAGCCAGACAAAAAGGGTGCCGACAACAGTGTTCCCTAAGGCAACCCATAATGATGAAAATCCAAATCCCCAGCCAAGTTTTCCGGCAAACCCAATCAATAAAACCGCACTGAAATATGCCGTTCCATACGTAAAAGCCGAAAGCCAGGGACCAATAGAACGAGAACCGAGAAAAAAGTCTCCAAAAGTTTTCGCCCTTTTCATTCCATAAACACCAATTCCCAGCAAAATTGCTGCATAAACAAAAAAGAATAAATATTTAATCATAATTTTTCCCTTTCTAATTTCTTAAATTAATTTAACACAAAAAACACAGAAAAAAATAATAAATAACATTTTCTGTGTTTTTGTTCGCTTTTGTTTGTTGCTCATTAAACAATTACACAACATTAGGAATATCAATATAATCCACGGACACGTCAAATTTCTTTTCTACTAATTTGCCCAGATTTTTTATTCCGAGTTTTTCAGAGTTGTAATGTCCGGCATTGATGAAATTAATTCCGGCTTCTTCTACTTCTCTCACGACGTTTTCTTGAATCTCTCCGCAAAGATAAGTATCAGCTCCGGATGTGATCGCATCTGCATAATTATTTGAAGCACCCCCGGAAATGATGCCGACTTTTTCCACAAAATCAGAACCTGCTTTAATAAAATAGCTATCGGTTTGCAATTCATTATTTACTTTTTCCACAAAGTCTTCAAAGGAAATCGGTTCTTTTGTTTTACCGATGAATCCAATTTCACCATAACTTACGGTGCTAATCGCTTTGATTTTTTTTAAACCTAAAATCTCTAAGAGGCTGATATTATTCCCGATTTTCGGATTTGCATCCAGCGGGAGATGATATCCGCAAAGATTAATATCATTCTCAATCAGCAATTTAAGACGGTTACGCAAAATCCCTGTTATCCTCGGCGGTTTCCCAAACTGATTGGAGAATAATCCGTGATGAACCATAAGCATATCAGCATTTTGGGAGATTGCAGATTTTATAAACTTTTCCGAAAGGCTCACTCCAATCACAATTTTCTTTATTTTGGTTTTTCCTTCAACTTGCAGACCATTTCTGCAATAATCTTTGAAATCATCAACTTTTAAAAAATCGTTACAAAATTCTACGATTTCATCTCTAAATTCAGACATTTTTCTCCTTTTGCATTTTTTTAATCAACACGAGAGGACACGTGTTCCGCTTTATTATTTCTAATCGGACTTTACCATTGCATAAGCGTTATGATTATGAATGGATTCCATGCTATCCGCTTCTACTTTATAGGAAATTATTCTGGGATTGCCTTTCAATTCACTGGAAATATTTCTGACAACATCTTCCACAAATTTTGGATTTTGATATGCTTTTTCAGTAACGTATTTTTCATCTTCTCGTTTTAACAATGAATATAATTCAGCACTTCCGGATCTTTCTGCCACTTCTATCAATTCTTCCAACCAGATAAATTCGCTATAAACGGCGCTAATCGTTACATACGATCTTTGGTTGTGAGCACCAAAATCACTAATCTCTTTTGAACAAGGGCAAAGAGTCTGAACAGGAACTTTTACGACCATCTCCATAATAAATTCATCGCCGTAAGATCCATCAAATTTGCATTGATAACTCATCTGGGAAATTTTCTTGCTCACTGGTGCTTTTTTCGTGATAAAATAGGGAAATTCAAATTCTATATAGGCGACTTTTGCATCTAATTTTCTCTTCATTTCCAGAAGCAAATTTTCCAAATTATCAATGATAGTTTCTCGATGATAGTTATTCAAAATCTCTACAAATCGGCTCATATGGGTACCACGATAATGCCGAGGAAGTTCCACAAACATGTTCACATTTGCAACGGTGTGCTGTTTGCCATTTTCCCGATCTTCGAGCACAACAGGATATTTCAAATCTTTAACACCAACTTTGTTGATGAAAATATTTCGAGTATCTTTTTGATTTTGAATGTCTTTCATATATTACTTTTACTTGAATAGGAGCTGATTTCGTCAAGAAAAAAGAGAATGAGAGAAAGGTAACTTGCCCTTCTTCCCATTTTTGACATAATTTCAGCATATTAAAATTTGTAATGTTTGACAAATTTTAACAAAAATATTTATCGGACTTATATTTCAAAACGAAATAATTATTAACCGCTGGAATAACCGCAAGTAACTAAAGAGGTGAAATTATGATGAAAGAAAACTTTGTAAAGATGCTTGAATCGAGCATTAACAGCAATTGGGATTTACCTGCTTTTTCCGATTATAAAGGAGAGGCTCTAACCTATGGTGATATCTCCCGTGAAATTTTGAAAATGCACTACATATTTAGAAAATTGAGTGTAAAAAAGGGAGACAAAATTGCCCTTCTCGGGAAAAATTCAGTCAATTGGGCAATCGTTTATCTTGCCACAGTTAGTTACGGAGCTGTCATAGTTCCCATTCTGCCGGACTTTCACGCTTCTGATGTCCATCACATCGTAAATCATTCTGATTCTGTCCTTCTGTTTGCTTTGGAAGATATTTACGAAAACCTGAATTGTGAAAATCTTAAGGAAATTATCGCAATCTTCTCTCTGGAAAATTTATCTCTCCTCTATTCACCCAAAAAAAATCTGAAAGATAAATTCAAATCCGATATGGATGAATTTAGGCAGCAAAACGCAGAAAAAAATGAAAATAAAATCACTTTTTCAAAAATTTCCAACAATGATTTACACGGAATCATTTATACTTCCGGCACAACCGGATTTTCCAAAGGAGTTATGCTGACAAATAATAATTTTGCAGCAAATGTTGTTTATGCTCAAGAAAAAATGAAGTTGGAACCAGGTGATACGATTCTTTCATTTTTACCAATTGCACATACTTTTGGTTGTACGTTTGAATTCCTCTTTCCCTTTTGCTCCGGTTGTCATATAACTTTCCTTAATAAAATTCCATCTCCGAGAATAATTTTGAAAGCCTTTGGTGAAGTGAAACCTCGCCTGATCCTTTCCGTTCCCCTGATCATCGAAAAAATATATAACAAACAGATAAAGCCCACAATAAGCAAAGCCTTGATGAAGGTTTTACTCGGTTTGCCCGGAATAAAAAATGCCATTTACACAAAAATACGCAAAAAACTCGTAACTGTTTTTGGAGGAAATTTTCGTGAAATCGTTATTGGCGGTGCTCCTCTAAATGATGAAGTAGAGACATTTTTTAAGAAAATCAAATTTCCTTTCACCATCGGTTACGGAATGACAGAATGCGCCCCGCTTATCAGTTACGCTAACTGGGAAAACCACAAATCAAAATCCGTAGGAGAAACGGTTTTCACTATGCAGGCAAAGATAGATTCGGAAGATTCTGCAAATATCGTAGGAGAAATAATGGTGAAAGGCGAAAATTTGATGCAAGGATATTATAAAGAAGAAAAAATTACTTCAGAATGCTTTGAAGACGGCTGGTTGCATACGGGTGATCTTGGTTTAATTGATGCTGACAATTATATTTACATAAAGGGAAGAAGCAAAAGCATGATCCTCGGTCCTTCTGGACAAAACATTTTTCCCGAAGAGATTGAATCTAAACTGAACAATCTTGATTGTGTGCAAGAATCCCTGTTAGTAAAAAAAGAAAACAAACTCATAGCCCTGATTTATCCAGACTTTGAAAAAATGGATGCCAAAAAAATTGAAGAAAATGAACTCGAATCAATAATGAAAAAAAATTTATCAAAAATCAATAAAATGCTGCCGGCATATTCCAAAATTTCAAAATTGGAAATCTTCCCTGAAGAATTTGAAAAAACTCCTACAAAAAAAGTTAAGCGGTTTTTGTATAATAAATAATTTCCATCCGGAATTTACGGACAGGCACTAATTAGAGTCCATCCGTAAAGTATGATTTTTCGACCTCACCCCGACCCTCTCCTATCGAGGAGAGGGAGACAAAAGTTCCCCTTCTCTTTGAAGAGAAGGGGTTAGGGGATGAGTTGTAAAAAGGATGAAGAATATATTTTACTTGATATGCGAGTTTACGGATAGACTCTAAATAGGAAAAATAATATAGCCTTGTTTTTTATCACTGACACAGGTTTGTCCGCAGCTGGCGGATATCCTCTGACAAAATTGTTGGTAGCAGCTCGTGTTGAAAAATGAAATAAATCTTTATGAAATAATAACTTGTGATAAATTTATTCATTCCAAAACTCATTTTGAGTTTTCTTGCCGGAAGTATCTGGATAACCACCTCCACTATTGTCGCTGAAAAATTCGGGACAAAAGTGGGTGGAGTTCTTGCCGGTTTACCCACCACGGTATTGATCTCATTTTTCTTTATTGGCTGGACTCAAAATGTTTACGTTGTCCGTGAAGCAACTGCGATAGTTCCGATAATTATGGGGATGAATGCAGTATTCGTTCTGATTTATATACTTCTCCTCCCAAAAAGTTTTTTGCTTGCTGTTAGCGGAGCTATGTTCAGCTGGCTAATGTTCGTGTTTGGATTGTATTTGGTAGAGTTTGATAATTTTTTACTCGGTTTTCCTATCCTTATTTTTTTGGTAAGTATTTGCTATTATATTCCAGAAAAAAGGATGGTCATCGTTCCGCAAAAAAAACGAAATATCAAATACTCTTTTTTGCAGCTCATAATGCGAGGTTTGATAAGTGGTGGGATCATTGCTTCGGCGGTTACTATTGCAAAATTTGGAGGGCCATTGCTCGGAGGTGCGTTTTCGTGTTTTCCGGCTGTAATGACTTCCACAATGATAATAACTTACTTAGCCCACGGCAAATCGTTTTCGATGGCTGTGATGAAAATATTGATGATCAGTGCACCGGCAAATGTGGTGGCTTTTGCAGCGACATTGCGTTTTGCCATTATCCCTTTCGGGCTGATCGGTGGGACTCTGGTTTCTTTTGCAATTTCTATTTTATGCAGCTATTTTGTTTTTTTGTTTGTAAGGAAGAAGATGTTGTAGGATTTTGGGGGAAATGAAATTTTTCAGACATAGTTTTATTCCAAATATTCTCTTTTACCGCTAATCCGATACTTTATTCCTTACTTTCAACTTCAGGTAAAGCAATATAAAAAGTAGAACCTTCACCCTTTATACTTTTAACCCAAATTTTTCCTCCAAACATTTCAATAATGGATTTTGTAAGCGGAAGTCCCAGCCCGAGTCCTGCGGATTTGAACTCCATAATACCGGAGTGATGTGCCTTAATATCAGCAACTTCATAAAATTCTTTAAAAATATTATCAAGTTCATAGGATGGAATACCGAGTCCATTATCTTTCACATAAATAATTGTAGTTTTAATATTATTTACTTCTTCTTTTTTGAATCTTGATCTTCGGGCGCCGATCGTAATCTCCCCATAATCCTCTGTAAATCTGATAGAATTCAGCACTAAATTTTTAATTGCGTTCAAAAGGCTAATTCTTTCTGCTTTTATCGGTCGCAAATCAGCCGGCAATTCCAAAATCAGCTTTTGCTTTCTTGATTCTGCACCTGCTCCCATCTCATCGTAAACAATTTCTAACAAATCTTTTACATCCAAAACTTCTTGATTAATTAGAAAATCTGTTTTTCCCAGGGCATTCATCTGTAAGACATTATTCAAACTATATGATAATCTGTTAATATTATTCTCCATTATGCGAATTGAATTTTCTTTTAATTTTTCCGATGAATTTTTATCTTTCAATATCTTTATGTATCCTTTCAGAATTTGTACTGGAGTATTAAATTCATGAGACGAAATGTTGATAAATTGAGCACGTTCATAATCAATCTCGAGCAACTTTTCATTGGCATCTTGCAATTTTTCATAATCAATGCAGTTTTTTATTGCATTTTCGGACATCAGTGCGAATATTTCCAATAATTTGAACTCAATATTTCTGATATCTCCATAACTACCTTCGAGATATACAAAACCAAACAATTTATTGTTAACGCTTAAAGGTGCACAAAAAATCGAAATGGTCCTATCCCCTTCCCTAATGGAAAAATATAGTTGATCAGGTGTGAAAGTGGAGTCCGATTTGGAAAGAACCAGTTGATAGACTTCACGGATAATATCCGTTTTTATTTCGAAATGTCTTTTCTCTATCTTATCCCCATTTTTCAACAAACCGACATCAAAAATAAAATTTTCATTTTCGTCCACCGAAAGAAAAAATCCCTTTTCCGCAGCTGTTAACTGAATGGCATTTTCAGTTATACGGTTTTTCATTATATCCAAATCCATTATCTGAAGAATATCTCGGCTGATACTCAATAAGTTTGTAACTTGTTCTCTTTGCTTTAATACCAGCTGAAATTCATCCATTTTTTTTAGGATTACAGCGAGATAAAAACTGGATATCTTAATACGCTTTTTCTCTGCATATTTAAAATGCATCTCGGCATCATCACATAATGAAAGAATTCCTATTAGTTCATTCTTCAGAAAAAGTGGGGTGTGGCAATAGTGGACGTTATTGAATTTATAATACTGAGTCTGCTGACTTTTCTTAGCAAGATCAATCTTAGCTTCATGATATTTCTTAAAACTGTCAAATCCACCATCAAACCAAATCCTTCTCTTCCGTGTTTTTTCATCAAAAACAGAAATTTCAAATTTATGTGCTCCCAAATAGTTAGCAATCATCCTTTTGATATTGAATTTGATCTGCTTCAAATCCGTATGCTGGAGTAAATCGAAAAACCTATGCTGTATAACATATGCAGAAGGATTCACACGCGGTTCAATAAATTTGTCAATTTTCTCTTCACCTTCCACATATTTAACAAGGAAATGCTCTTTAAGAAGTTCCTGATCCGTCTCATTGAGATTTTGTAAAGCAAGTTCAAGAAGTTTATCAAACTCATTTCTATATTGCATTTCTTTTCTGGGACTTTTAAAAGATCTGTATGCAAAAATGATTAAAGCCAGAGCTTTGAGACTAATCATCCAATCTTTCATTTCCTTAGAAACTTGGAGGCATTTGCGTAACGTTCTAATTACAATTCGCAAATTAATATCCTTATTTTTTAATCCTATCTCCGCATCTACGAATCCGGCAAAATTTATCCAGCGATTAAAACTATTTTTCTCTGCAATTGCCCTACCGAATTTGCATTGTATCTGAGCTTGTTTCAATTTCCCGAGTTTATACAAAGTTTCGGCAATGTTGAAATGTTCAATCATAACTGCATAGTTATTTTTATTTTCAGTTGCAATACTAAGAGCTTTCTTAAATAATCTCTCAGCTTCAGGATAGTTTCCAGCTGTCTTTGCAATAAAACCTTCAGTTTGCAGAATAAATTCTTCTTCTAAAGTGCAATCCACTTTATGCTTTTTAATTGATTTCAACATCTCGGAAGTTTTTTTTGAATCTCCATACCATTCTAATGAGAATATGTAATTTTTTATGAAAGAATTTATTTGTAAAATCGAATCTTCCTCAAAATACTCCAGATAATTATCCATAAGATATTTATGAAATTGATAAGGAAAGGATATTTTAAAATAAAGAAATGAATACTTCTCTTTTATTTTTTTTATAAATTCTTTATCTCCGGTTTCTATTGATAATTGTAAGGCGTATTCAAAATATTTATTAGATTCTTGGAATTCTCCCATTTTAAAGTTTATTTGGGCTATTTGCAAATTGACATTTGCAAGGCCCTGTTTGTTTTGTATCTCATTATAATGATATTTTGAATTATGCAATTTTCTTATGGCTTTATCCAATTCTCCGGTTTTATTTAGCATCAAAGCCCACTCGCAATACGCTCCCGCAAGCGTTAAGGTGTTACCTGATTTGATGGAATTTTCAATTGATTTCAAATAATATTCATTTGCTTTTACAACTTTATTAGTCATATTATAAACATCTGCTAATTTTGCATATATTTGAGATAAGATAAATAAAGGGGAAGAATGAAAGGCAAATAGTAAATCATTAGGGTAGATTTTAGATGTGAAATGTGAAGAAGAACTTTTCACATTTTCCCTTTCCCTTTTCGCTTCCTCAATTGCTTGAAACAAAGATTCAATAGAGGCTTTAAAGTCAGAACTTAAATACTGGATCGAACCTTTATGATAAGTATATTCTGCTTTTTCTATATTATTAAATGTAGAAATATCTATAGAGTTAAAGATTTTTTTGGCATCATCTACCTTATCAAATTTTTGATACAATTTTAAATAGGCAAGTTGTATTTGGGTAAATTCGGAGGGATCAGCAATCTTTTCTGCTTTTTTGAGAATTGAATGTGCTTCTATATAGTCCATATTATAAAACTGCTCTGCGTCTAAAATTAACAAATTGAAATCTTTTTGGATCAAATCATAAAATCCTTTGAATTCCTTTGGCTTGTATTTTTCTATAATTCCTGAAAGATGTAAATAAATTGTTAAATAGTTCACCAATTTTTCTTTGGTCAAACTATCTCTAAGTTCAGAAATCAACGGCATCATATCATGGCTTAGTTGCCAAGCAGAAATAAAATCCCTTCGCTCAATGTGATGATTTATTATTATCAATTTATAATCAACCAAAGCCTTATCATTACCCGCTATAAGGCAATGCTCAATGATACTATTCATAATAGCGGGATCATCAAGTCGCTTATCATAAAAGTAATTTACGACATCCTCAGATATTTTCTTTTTTTCATTTGCTGATACGTTTTCAGCAAGTTTTTCCTTTACCCAGGGATAAATAAATTTGTAATACCCTTCTTTAAAATATTTTTCGTGAAGCACCAGGATATTATTTTGTTTACACCTTTCAATAAAGAAAAAAACTTGCTTTTTGCTCTTAAATTTCAAAATGTATTTTATTAGCTCTTTTGATATCGGAGTTTGCAAAATTGCCAATCGTGATAAATTTTGTATATCTTCTGCTGCTATTTTTTCAATTTTACTTTTAATTATTGATTTTACAAAATCAGGTATTTCAATTTCTTGCACATCATTTTTCAGACGCCATTGTGAATTTACTTGCTTTATTACACCTTTCCTTAGCAATTGAATTAGAATCTGCTTAATAATTAGTTGATTCCCGTTTGAATAATAAAATAACTCATCACCCAATTCTTGTGATACATCCGCATCAAGCAATTCCTTAATAAAAATATTCGTTTCAGTATTTGTTAAAAATTTTATGGGAATTTTTGTCAGATTATTTATATCCTGAAACATATCTTCTTCAGGAGAACTGAATGCTATTAACATGTTATGCTCAGAAATATCCTCAGATAAATATTTGATAAAGTCCACAGTTTCTTGACTTATTTTAAGAATATTGCTAATAAAGAAAAATATGGGCTTTTCTTTCGAATAATTGTAAAGATACTCTTTTACAAGACGAAAATCCTTTTTAAGACTTTTCTCATCTTCTTCAACCTCTAAGGCAGCAGATTCTGAATCGAAGAGAAATTTTTTCAACCTATCCGAACTGTCCTGCAAAAAAATATTTTTCCCCTGTTGCTCTTTTGTAAGAAATATCTCCTTAGTGAGCATAAAGAAAGGATCACGATGAATTTCGTTACAATTATAATAAATCACATAACTGTTGCTGGAGAGCAAAAACCATTTCAGATATTGCATAGTTTGCCTTTTACCTACACCGGTATCACCGGAAAATAATATCAAAGACCCTTTCTTTTCTTCGAGATTTATCTCAACAAATTTTTGAAAATGTTCAATATCACTTGTACGAATCTTGAAATAACGAGACTCTATTTGCTTTAACAAATAACCATCTTGAATAACACTATAATTCGTCTGATAATTTCGATTGATAAACTCAATTATTTCTCTACTGCTATCTGGTCGTGCTTCCTTATTAAAGAAAATCAAATTGGAGATCAATTCCTGCATGGCTTTATCAAGCCCTATTTGCTCGGTTTGGGGGAATTGCGGAATAATATTAGCAATTTCTCCTCGGGATATTTTCTTAATTTCTTCTTGTGTAAAAGGAAAATTCCCTACAGCTAACCTATACAATAATATTCCCAAAGAATAAAAATCACTTTTTTTTGAGTATTCTGCCTTTTGAAGAACTTCAGGAGCACAATAAGGCAAATTGGTCTTTTCTACTTCGGTATATGTTTCTTCAGTGGAGATGATTTTATTGAAACCAAAATCACATACTTTCACAACAACATTATTATAATCATCCCATCTATAAAGGGCGTTTTCCAACTTGAGATCCTTATGGAGTAGATGATTTTTATGTAGATAATCCAGAGCATAACAAATCTGCACCGCAATATCCAGAAAATCCTTTTGGGTGTGTTGGGTCAATTCAAAATTACATAGTGACTGACTATAGCCAAATTCAGAAAGAAGATAAAATTGATCGTTATAAATACCATAATCATATACACTGATCAAGTTGGGATGGGATATACGGGTAATTTCAAACATAACATCCGGATTTAAACTTATTTTTATATCTTCTATTTCTACATGAGTGAATATTTTCAATGCCAGTAATTCGTCGGTTGCTACATCCTTCACTTTATAAACCGTAGAAATTTGCCCCTCTTGAATTTTTTCTATTACTTTATAATGTAATGCTTTTATACTCATTTTGACTCCATATATAATTTTAATCTAACACAAAAATTAGTAATCATATTTATGAACTGAAATATCTGTCAAACTTATCAGACAATTAATGGGCATCTCTCTGTTTTTTTTGCGATAGTTTTTTCATCAATAAGAGCACATATAAAAGACCAAAGACTAAAGGTTAAAGCAGAAAGATTAACCACTGAGAGCACTGATAAAAAATCAACTGCAAAATATTTCTTTATCTTTTGGAGGTTTTTCCTCTCTGTTTTTGTCTGTTTCTTTCCAAGAAGTATGCATCCGTAAATTACCATTTTTTAAGCACCGTGCAGATGGTTGTTATCCCACCATACGTAAGGTTTCGGGGTTTAAGGATTGTTTATTTTTTTTCAGCACAACGTGGAAATTTTGAGGTTTGTCTTCAGAAAAAATACAAATAATATTCTATTAAATTTTTGCCGAAAAAAACATATAGCATTGAGGCTAACACCAAAAAAGGACCATAAGGAAAATATTTACTTTTATCTCGTTGAAAAATAACAATGATTATGATAGCCAGAAATGAAGAAGACAAAATCACAAACAAAGTTCCGTAAAATCCGATAAAAGCCCCGATTGCTGTGATCAATTTGATATCTCCACCACCAAGCCCCTCTTTGTTTGTAACACGATAAAACAAAACTGCCAATCCCCAAAAAAGTAAAAATCCAAAACCCGCACCAATTAACGAAGAAATATAAGAAACATCATTATTTTTAAAAAAAACCAACCCAAATCCGATTACTATCAAGGGTAAGGTTAATATATTGGGGATGATCTTGTGTTTGAAATCAATAAAAAAAATAATTATACAAACCGAAATAAAAAAAATGTATTTAAAAAAGAGGAATGAAAATTGGTTATCACACAATGTGAAAATAAGAATATAAAGAAGTGGGGTAACTATTTCTACAATAAAATGATGGATTGGAATTTTTTCCGAACAGAATCTGCATTTCCCTCTTAATATTAAATAACTAATAATTGGAATATTATCATATGGTTTTACTTTCTTCCCACAATTCGCACAAATTGACGGAGGAAACACAATAGATTTTTTATTGGGAATTCTAGAAATGCAGACATTTAAAAAACTTCCGATACCAGCCCCAATAATAAATATAAAAAAATAAATCACGAATAGTGGTGTCATTTGTAAAATTTTAGATATGGGAAACGATAACACAAAAAAAAAGCCTCCGAACTATTAAATAATCCGAAGGCTATTAAAATGTTTAAATTATCTTGTTCCGGCATTGATAGCCATACCAAGTTTGAAAACAGGTAAGTAGGTAACAATAATTATTGAACCAACGAGGACAGCCATAATAATTACTAAAATAGGTTCAATCAGAGAGGTAAGTCTGTTAATTATCGAGTTGAGTAATTTTTCATAATATTCAGCAGCTTTTCTGATCAATTTATCCAGTTCTCCGCTTTCTTCTCCTGTGGCTAATAATTGGATAATTGTAGAAGGAAATACTCCCGTTTTTTTGAAAGCACCTGCCACGGTATATCCTTCTTTTATCATAATTCTCGCTTTCCGCACAGCCGATTCTGTTACGGCATTTTGGACAACATTTTCTACCAATTCCAATGCCTCGGTAATAGGAATACCGGCATACATAAGAATGCTGAAAGTTCTGGCAAATTTACTCATTATGGAATATTCTAACATTGTTCCAACCACAGGAATTTTTAAAAGAAGCATATCAATAAAATATCTGCCTTTATCTGATAAATAAAATAAAACAAAGATCATAGCAAACGCTAATAAAAATAAAACCGTGTAAAACAAATTAGCACTAACAACATTACTGATAGCGATAGCTGTTAAAGTTGGTCCCGGCAAATCTGCATGGAAATTCGCATAAACTTTTGCAAACATGGGAATGACAAAATAGAACAGCCCCCAAACGACAATAGCTACAAATGTAAGGATAAATATGGGATAAGTCATAGCAGACCATACTTTTCTGCGAGTATCCTGCATATTTTCAAGATAAATGGCGAGATCATCCAAAACAGTGTGCAAAGTACCGGACACTTCTCCAGCTTTTACCAAGGAAACATATAAAGCACTGAAAACACCCGGATGCTGATCCATAGCTTCGGAAAGACTAAAGCCTTTCTTGATATCCTCTGTCAGTTTAAATAATACTTTTCTGAATTTTTTGCTTTTTTCATCTTTTGCTAAATTCGTAATTGATTTTTCAAGCGTCAATCCGGCAGAGAACATGGTGGCAAGCTGTCTTGTAAAAAAAACCAAAACACTTAAACGCACACCTGTTCTGATTTTATAAATACCAAAAATCAGGCGATCAAATAGGGACAATCTCCCTTTAAAAGCACCTTCATCAGCGGATTTGACGGAAATTATCGTATTTCCTTCTTTTGTCAGCTTATCAATTGCCTCATCCATTGAAGAGGTTTTTATTGACCCTTCAACCCTAATTCCTTTATCGTCTTTTACAATATAATCAAATACAGCCATATAAATTCCTTATCCTATTTTTTCTCTCTATATACCAGAAACCGTTACTTTATTAACTTCCTGAATACTTGTAATTCCTTGTTTCATTTTGTGCAACGCTGTTTCATGCAACAGAGCCATCCCATTTTTAATGGCAGTATCTCGAATCATATCCTGATGCGCTCCTTCAAAAATCAACCTTCGTATTTCCGCAGTGATTTCCAATATCTCAAAAATTCCGGTTCGTCCTGAATAACCTGTATTATCACAATGGACACAGCCGGTCCCAATTTTAAAATTTATCTCTTTCGCATCTTCACGAGAAATTCCAGCTGTAAACAATTCCTTTTCCGTCGGTTGATAATCAGTTTTACATTTCGGGCATATTTTTCTCATAAGTCGCTGAGCCATGACGAGATTCAAAGAAGAAGCAACAAGATAGGCTGGGATACCAATATCAATCAATCGGGTAATTGTTGAAGGAGCATCGTTTGCATGCAAGGTTGTAAAGACAAGATGCCCCGTTAATGAAAATTTAATTGCAATATCTGCGGTTTCTTCATCCCGAATCTCACCAATAAGAACTATATCCGGATCCTGCCTGAGCACAGAGCGAAGCGCATTTGAAAAAGTCAATCCAATTTTTGGATTTGCCTCGATTTGTGAAATGCCGTCAAGCCGATATTCAACGGGGTCTTCAACTGTTACAATATTTGTTTCAATATCCTTAATAGTCTTCAAAGCTGCATGCAGAGTGGTTGATTTTCCGCTTCCGGTAGGACCTGATACAACCATAATTCCGTAAGGTCTTGCAATCATCCTCTTAAATATTTTGAAATTATCTTCAAGGAAACCCAAAGTGTTCAATGTAAACCCAAATTCACCCTTATCGAGTAATCTCATCACAACTTTTTCACCGAGAACCGTCGGAGTAATAGAAACACGGACATCAACGCTTTTGATTGATGTGCGAAGGGAAATGTGACCATCTTGAGGTAATCGTCGTTCTGCGATATTTAATTTTGACATAACTTTCACAAGTGAGATAATGCTCGGATGTAATCCAATCGGTGGAGACAAAACTTCACGCAAAGCACCATCAACACGGAATCGAACTCTTGTTCTTTGCGTAAGCGGTTCGATATGAATATCTGTTGCTCCGGATTTTATTGCTTCTGTAATAATGAGATTAAGAATTTTTACAGCCGGAGCATCCTCTTTATCTTTTGCTTCAATCGTAATTTCATTCTCGTCATCATCAATAGCCACAAAAGAAAAATCGCTAACAGCAGCTTCCATCTGGGAGGTAGTTCTGATGCTTTTATAATGACGTTCAAGAGCATCAGTTATCGTTCTTTCTCCAATTAAGATTGGGATTACAGCTTTTCCGCCGAGAATTTTTTTCAGGTTATCTTGCAGAACAATATTTTCCGGATCAGTCATTGCCACGATAATCGAACCGTTTTTTTGGCTAATTGCAATCACTCTGTTTTCCACGGCAAATGGCTCGGGGATCAATTTTACCGTATCAGATTCGAGATCCAGCAGATCTTCTTCCTGAACAATTTCATATTCGAGCTGTTGACTTAGGGCTTTCAACAGTTCATTCTCTTTAACATAGCCCAATTTTATTAGGGTTTCACCTATTTTGAGCCCATATTTATTCTGCTTTATTAATGCTTCTTTTACTTGTTTTTCAGATACAACTTCATTGTGAACTAAGATTTCACCAAGACGAGCAAATTGGGGATTAAATGACATCAAGTCTCCTTATTAATTAGATTCTCCGTTTAATTAGTCAGTATATCTCTATAAAATAATGGATATATTAATGGTAATTACTTAAAATAACCGTTACATTATTCTGAGTTTGAGTTCCAAGAATTTGTGCATTTATGGTTGGAGTTTTAATTCCTGGAGGGGGGACGGAAGGTGGGCATTCGTAATATTCAAATTGATAATCCTGTGATAAAAAACCGTCTTGATCTGTCAAACCGGTATAAGATGTCTGAAAATTGTATGGAGCTCCATAACCCGGAGTACCTAAGTCAGAAGAAAACACAATCTCTTGGTTGCTTATTGGATTATTCTGTCCATCTTTTACAGTTACCCAAATTTCTACATAACGGGGGTTTTCATCACTACCCACTAACCATTCTACGTGCATAGGTACTGGAACCATATCAATTACCGGGAATTGAATTGGGAGAATTACTTCATCTGTATCTGTAAAATCACTAACTTCTACGGATATAACAACAGTATCATTTGTATGGGAGCCTTCATAGGTTAAAAATGTGAATGCTGTCCCTAATAAAGAATCACCGTTTGTGTTTTCATTACCCACAGTAGCACTACCTTCAATGGAAACCCAGGGTGAATCAGCTACAAGAGAGAAATAAACAGCAGTTCCGTTTGAAACCGGATTGCCATAACAATCATTTAGAAGTGCTGCAACCTGTACTT
>JAYEKN010000303.1:3341-7477 GCA_034661015.1 Candidatus Cloacimonadota bacterium | reverse complement strand
TTGCCAAGAGGGAAACATCAACTCCGCGAATTTGTTTCACTTCCGAGATTTGGATCGGATTTGCCGGATAAAATGCATCCCGCGAATAGATATTCAAATCCTTTTCATAATGTAAAGGGGAGTTGTCGTTTTCTTTTGGAATACGAGGAGCGGGGGCTAATTCGATTCCTCTAAAAGTTTCTATTCTGGTAGAAACGATTTCTAATTCTGCATTTGCACCTTCGGGAAGAGCAATATATCGGCTAATGCTTGGAAGGTTTGGAGCACCTTCATTATTTGGAAGCATCACTCCGGGAAGAATAATGTTTTGGAGTTGCTCACTATTAATTGTAATATTTTGTAAGGTAAATTCTTCAATTGAAAAATTTACTCCAACGCCGAAATTCGATGAGTTTTCTAAACTGAAACCAGCTCTGCTCCAGCTGTTATCATATTTGACTACTTGCTCTTCGGAGGCAAAACATACTCCAAAAAGCAAAATAAAGATAAATATAAACGATAGCTTTTTCATAATAATTCCTTTCGTATTAAAATAAATGTTTTACTATAAATATGTATGCAAAATTTTCTATTTAAGTGATTCATTGATTGAATTGAAGTCAAGAAAATCAATAAAAATGTAAAGGAAAATAAGGCACTCTTAAAATAATTGACATAGAAATTGATTTGTATAAAATATGATTTATAAATTTTGATAACGGAATTCATAATATTTGAAAGGAGCAAAAATGTTATATTTTACAACTAATCCTGATTTATGGGGGAAAAGACTTTTTGTAATTCCTGTTTTGTTAATGATATTTTCAATAAATTTAGGGGCGAAACAATCAAACGAAACCGGAAATCTGATTCCAAAACCCGTAAACACATCTGAATATCAAACCCCTCTCAAACATACTCAATCATCAAATCGCGGATATGAAGAATGGACTGGTAGCGGACCTTGGGGTGGAATTGTGCGAGATATTGTTACAGCACCTGATGACGGCTCAATCGTCCTTTCCGCTTGCGGCTTTTCTATGGCAAGTAGCGGTAGCGTTTGGCGAAGTGAAGATGGTGGGAACACTTGGGAAGACACCGGGCTTGATCACAAACCTTTTTACGGCTTAGCAACTTCCCCTTCTGAAAATGGTGTTTTCTTTGCCGGCGGAAAATACGGATTTTACAAATCAAATAATTACGGAGAAGACTGGCAATTGCTTTCTTGCAGTTCCACTTTTATCTTGAAAATCGGAGTAAAAATAAACGATGGGAACACAATTATTACCGGTTTAGCTTCGAGTGCCGGCGTTCGGCGTTCCACGGATGGGGGCATAAATTGGGAAACAGTTGGTATCAATTCGGGATTTTTAAAGGGTATTTCCACAACCCCGGCAAATCCGGAAAAATTTGTGATCGCCGGTTCGGACTTCCCCTCTTCTGCAATGCAAAGCTTGGATGGTGGAGAAAATTGGACTCCAATCGGACCGGATTCCGGTGGAGATATTACCGGTTATGACGTCTTGATTTCCCAAACAAATGAAAATCAAATTTTATTACTTCATGATGATGGTATCTATGGAACAACCGATAATGGTGAAAATTGGAATTTGCTCAAATCCGGTGGTGGGCAAGGAGAATTTTCTGTCCATGATGGAAATATTTACGTGGGTATTTGGGGACAGGGTGTTTTCGTTAGCACCGACAACGGAAATGATTGGACACACATTCCCGAAGCAGGGATAGGCAATTATTGGCAAACTGCCAGCTCATCCGATAATGGCGTACTGATGGGATTTTGGGGTGGAATCAAATCTTGTGCGGATTTAGGAGAGGATTGGGATTTTTCCGATACCGGAATGTGCTCACCATTCACCCATGCTTTGGCTTATTATGCAGATCGGGATGAACTTTGGGCTGGAACAGAGGGCGGAGGCGTTTTTCGTTCTCTCGACCAAGGTGAAACCTGGAATCGGATGAATAATGGTTTGAATAATTTGTGGATCTATGATTTTGCACCCTTGAGTCATCAGAATCATAGTGTTGACCGAATGGTTATTGCTACGGCTTCCGGATTATATATTTCTGATGACTATGGTGAAAACTGGATTTTGAAAGATATGGAGGGCAGCACATTAACGGATGTAGAAATTCATTGGACCAATCCAAATCGTTATTGGGAAGCTGAGCAGATGGGTACAATTAAATATACTGCAAATAATGGGATGACATGGATTTCTGCAACCGGTTTACCCTTCGGACTTTATCCAAAACTTGCGATTGGAAAAAATGAAGATAATATGCTTCGCGTTTTTACTTGCTATGAAAATGGATATGGGACTTCCGTTTATTATTCTGATGATAACGGAGCAACTTTCTCCGCAGGTTTAGGGATGTCCGGAATTTCCTATCATACCGGGCTTTCAGTTCGTTTACCAGACAACGAATATGATCAAATTGTTTACTGTGCCACTGGGCAAGGGCTTTATAGTTCAGAAGATTTTGGTGAAAACTGGTTGCATGTTTCCGGAACAAGCGGTTTATATTGGTCTGTAGTTGGAACCAGAGGTGAAGAAATCTTTCTCGGTTCAAGCAATGGTGTGCAATATAGTTCTGATGAAGGACAAAATTGGACATATTTGAATGAAGGAATTAGCGGAGTCACTGTTTGGCGACTTCTTTATGGCTATAACCAAGATCAAATTTTTGCCGCCAATAGAAGTGAACCTGTATTAAATTATTGGTTGCAACCACCTCCACCGATGAATGTACAAGTGAATCATACTACAGGATTGGTTACATGGGACAACGAAAGTGCTGCAGAATATGTTCAATCCTCTCCGGATTATCTGAGTATTAATAACAATCGTGACATAATTGGAAATAATATATATTTGGATGGAGAGTTTATTGCAGAAATATTTAACCAGAATTTCTATCAATTGGAAAATCTAATTATTGGAATGGAATATACCGTGGGTGTATCAAACTTTATTATCTCAAATACTGAAAACAGATCTGAATCGGAGATCGTGGAAGTAACATTTATTTATATAGGTCTTGAACCTACTCCTCCGATCCAAAACCTTGCTGGAACTGTATCGAACTACCAGAATGTTCATCTCACTTGGGATCAGCCGAATGTAAGTGATTTACTCGCTTATCATAATGGTAATGTTGTCACCAAGAAAAAGGACAGAAAAAAAATTTCCGAAGAAATACCCGCAGACATCCGTGATCTTGAAGGATATAATGTCTATAGAGACGGTGATAGCCTTGCTTATGTATCCGGTGCTACTACAACCCTTTATTATGATAATACAAATCTCGATAGCGGAATATACACCTATTCCGTTGAAGCAGTTTATACTACCGCTGTTTCTAATCCGGTTAGTATTGGTGTGGAAATTGAACTTCCCCCTGTTGAAAATCTTGAATTCTACTTATCAGAACCAAATGGAGTACTTGACTGGGATGAACCGTCCGGTGATGTAGTTGCCGGTTTAAATGGATTCGGATTTTCTGCTGCAATACTACAGACCAGAGAACTTACGGGATTCAATGCATATCTTGATGGTGAATTTGAAGGAACAACTACCAATACCTTCTATGTACTTTTTGATGTTGCAGGTAACCACACTGCTGGGGTAACAGCGTTATATGAAGGTGGATATGAATCAGAGATCGAAGAGGTTTCTTGGTCTGTTTGGTGGCAAATAGATCCGGAAATTCAGTTTACAACTCTTAATGGTAACTTCCCCAATCCATTCAGCAAATCAACCAAAATCTCTTTCAGCCTGAAGAATCCTTCCCACGTGAGTCTCTCGGTTTACAATCTCAAGGGACAGTTGGTTGAATGTTTAGTAAATGAAGATCTTGAAGGTAATCAAAGATTCGAAGCAATCTGGGACGGAACTTCAAATGGAAAAAAACTTGGGAATGGGATTTACTACTATAAACTCACTGCAGATGGAAAAACTTTTCTGAAGAAAATGATCCTGATGAAATAGAATGCAATCTTCATACAGATTTAACCACCGCAACCTTTTGTCGAGATGATTTTCGTTTTATTTAGAGCCTGTCCGTAAAGTAGTATTTTTTAAGCACCTTGCGGATGGTTGCTTTTCAACGGGATTTGTTATCCGCAACCTCCGCAA
>JAYEKN010000303.1:0-3241 GCA_034661015.1 Candidatus Cloacimonadota bacterium | reverse complement strand
TTAACCACCGCAACCTTTTGTCGAGATGATTTTCGTTTTATTTAGAGCCTGTCCGTAAAGTAGTATTTTTTAAGCACCTTGCGGATGGTTGCTTTTCAACGGGATTTGTTATCCGCAACCTCCGCAATGATGGCTGGTTACACATCTCAACCATTGCGGAGGTGTGGATAAACAACATCCATCAACCATCCGCAAGGTTTCGGAGTTTACGGATGGACACTATTTATTGTAGTATTCTTTTCGTATTACAGCTTGTGAAATTTTGCTACTGGGACCGTCTCCTCTAGAAACATTCACGGATACTTTGCCGTCGAGTGCCTGAAATATTTCTGCAACATCAATATGTGTAAAACCCGGGCAGAGAATAATTGCATCTATTTTCTCTTTTTTATAGATACTTTTGGAAACAGAGATTGCTTCTTTTTGCGACTTCACAATAAATGTAAATAGTTTATATTTCCCTGTATCAATAATACTTTTGTGCTTTTCATACTCAGCATCCGGAGCATGGGCTAAAAACAATACTTTAAAAGCCATAGTTTACCTCAATAATAATTTTATTTTTGAAATTTATATTTTCAGCGATTTTTCCTGTAAAGAATTTTAACTAAAAAAATTAAATATTTTCTTTTTCGACTATCCGTACATTATTCCTACTTACTGATTTTCGTAAGATTATTTTAGCCTTCCTTGACCAATTACTCTTTTCTGAAATTTTGTAACTCAAACAAATTTTGAATTGGAGACAATTGATGAAGAAAATGTATTGCCTGATCATTTTGATTTTATTTGCTGTTCCTTTATCGGCAGATTTTACGATCGAACAAACTTTAATTGATTCACTTAACGCTCGTGCTATTAAAAACATTGAACCTCTTCCGGAAGAAGCGCAATCAGAATATCGCTCCTTATTAGAATCTTATCCCGCTGGATTGATGGCTTATCTGATTTCCACAGAAAAAAGCGGGATTTTGTGGGATGCAAATCCTGAGGATATTCTCGCCAATTATTTGGTTTTGGAAGAACTTTTTGATTTGGATGATTTTGATAAATACCCCGATGAGTTTGTTCTTTCTTACATAGCAAAAACCACTGTATCCCACGAGAAAATTACAAATTATCGGAAAGTTTTTTTTGATCTGGGACTTTTGGAGTATGTAGCAAGATATCCCGATCTTGCAGAGAGAATTAGGCAAATAACTTTGTGGACGCGTGAGAATATGACCTTTGTTTCCACCTCCGGCAGAACCCAAGATCCACTTTCGGTTTTGCAAAAAAGTAATATCGGAAGATGCGGCGAAATGCAGGTTTTTTACATTGCTGCTCTGCGAATGGTTGGCATTCCGGCACGACCTGCCTGGACGCCGTGGTGGGCTCACACAGATAATAATCACGCTTGGACGGAAATGTTTTTGGATGGTAAATGGCAATATGCCGAAAATACTTCGCCTACATATAATTTGAATACAGCCTGGTTCAGCGCCTCCACTCAAAAAGCACTTTTGATATTGGCGCGCAGCAGCTTCCCCGATAGTACGGACGATGTGGTTTCCAAAGGGAAAAACAATAATTATGTGAACTCAACTCGCTACTATCAGGACACACGTGTTATCACCTTAAACATTTTTGATGAAGAACACAAGCCTGTAAAAGATGCAAAAGTGAATATTTGTGCCTTTAATTTCTCCATGTTCCGCCCTCTTTTAGAACTCTCCGCAGATACTTGCGGGATTGCAAAATTCACCATCGGTCAGGGTGGATTTCTAACAATCGCTTTCAAAGACAGTTTATTTGATTATCTGCTTGTTCCTTATGACGAAAATTCTCGTCCCGCATCCTATGATTTGACCTTGCGAAATCAAAAATGGCAAAATTTTGATTACACTTTGGAATATCCTATTGGAAAAGCAGAAAACAAAGAGAATCCTGAAGAGTTCAACAAAATAAAAAAAAGGTCGGAAGAAAAATATGACGAACTCATTAAGCAAATTCAGGCTACGGAAATTCCCGAATACGCCCCAAAAGAGGATTCGGTTTTTGTGGAAATTTTTGAAAATTGCCGAAATAACAAATCATCGCTTCTCAAATTTATAGCTGCAAATGATAGCATTCCGCTTGATTTCTGGAGCAAACTTTCTGAAGTGGATGTCAAATTTTTGTGGCAAGCAAATTTTGCTCAATTCCAAAATATATACGATACATTTCTTCATTTGAAACAAGCAGAGATTTCGGATGACGATTTTTCGAACCTGCTTTCTCCGAATATATTTTATGAGAAACTCCCACTTGCTTCTGTACCGGAAAATTATATCTTTGAAAATATCGAAGAGCATCAAAAAAAAATTCACACAATTATAGACGGTTTGCATTCACATCATAAAATTGATAAAGATAAAGCAGTAAGCGGATTACTCTCCTTGGACAAAATGCTTCAAGCGGAATATTTACAAAATTTTCACTTTAAGATGCTGAGCTGTTACGTTTTACAAGCAAATCTTATTCCCGCACAATACACCAGAATTCCATCTGTGATTATGGTTAAAGCGG
Source organism: Candidatus Cloacimonadota bacterium (assembly GCA_034661015.1). Classification (NCBI taxonomy): domain Bacteria; kingdom Pseudomonadati; phylum Candidatus Cloacimonadota; species Candidatus Cloacimonadota bacterium. The sequence goes on along the minus strand of JAYEKN010000303.1, from coordinate 694 downwards.
ATAGTGTGTGGCAAAATTATGATATTGTAAAAAACGATTTTGTCAAACCACAGGACAAAGAAAGCGGGAGATTGATTCCTATAGAATTTACCTTGGTTGATAAAGAGGGATATCCGGTTACGATGAATCCAGACAATATTTCCGTAACAATATTTCAAGACGGAAGATTTTATTATAACGATCGCCAATTAGATTATGACAAGGAATTCAGCAAATTAACCGGTGAACTTGAAAACGGTGATTATCAAATTCAATTCTGCATACGTGAAAGCGGGGAGGTTACCAAAACAAAACTAATTGCTTTGGATTTGAGCGAGCAAGACGAGATTTGCCAGACTCTTATTTTTCAGGATTTTAAACGCAACTGGAAAAATGCGGATGCAAAATATCGCGATTTCATTTCTTCTTTTACGGATAAAGAAAGCGATTGGGTCGTGCTTCTCGGAAATTATGATCTGGAACCACCTCAAAGGCTTGCAACGAAGATAAGAGAGAATATCGAAAATCAAAAGTTTGTTTGGATTGGGAATAAAACACCAATTCGAACTATTCCGGATTATATTGCTTCTGCTGAATATGAAAACTTCCTGAACGAAAATCCCGAACTGAAAAATCGCCTTATCACGTTCTATTATGACAATGAAAATGATAAATGGAAGATCTTTGATGGAAATTTTGATATGCTGTATAAATA
>JAYEKN010000302.1 GCA_034661015.1 Candidatus Cloacimonadota bacterium | reverse complement strand
ACCTCCGCAATGGTTGAAAGATCTAAACGGCGACCATTTCGGAGGTTGCGGACAACAAATCCCGTCGGAAAACAACCATCCGCAAGGTGCTTCTTCAAGCGGGGACGCTTGAACTACTTTACGGATGGGCAGTAATCAGAATTGCGTTACGAAAATCGAATAATTATGAAAAATCATCTAAAAAAATACATTGATTATCTTTCTTCACAAAATGTGTCCGCACACACAATTCGGGCTTACAAAACAGATATTTCATTATTCGAAAAATTTTGCAGACAATTTTTTCCGAATGAAAAAGTAATTACTCAGGAAATAACCAAGCAAATGTTTCGTGATTTTCTTCAATACGAAAATGAAGATGGAAACAGTAATAGAACCTTGGCAAGGAAAGTAATTTCAGCAAAGGGATTTTTTAAATTTTTAGCATTCAAAAATTATATACAATCCAATCCCCTTTCTGAAACGAAAATTCCAAAATTTGAAAAACATGCTGCCACTTTTCTGACTGAAAAGGAAATGAAATTTGTGTTATCAATTCCCGATCAGGAAAATTTACTCGGCATCCGCAATCAGGCAATCTTGGAAATTTTATACAGTAGCGGAATACGAATTAGCGAACTCGCCGGATTGAAACTTTCGGATGTGAGTTTGAATGAAAAATTGATAAAAGTTATGGGGAAAAGAAGCAAAGCCAGAATTGTCCCAATCGGCAACTATGCCGTAAAATCTGTTAATACATATCTCAAAATTCGTCCAACATTTTTAGACAAGAAAAAAACGAAAACCAAATCGCTCTTTGTTTCCAAAAACGGCAATCCCCTATCTGCTGACGAACTTCGGTATATTATAAATAAGTATATAAAAGTAATCGAAAAATCGCGGCAATATAGCCCCCACACCGTGCGGCACAGCTTCGCCACTCACCTCCTCAATCACGGAGCAGACCTGCGCTCGGTGCAAGAGTTGCTTGGGCATGCCAGTCTTACTTCCACAGAAATTTACACGCACACTTCCATAACACAAATGAAAAAAGTGTATCAGCAGGCGCATCCGCATGGGGATAGAAAGAAATAAATTTAAAATGGAGACCAAAAATGAAAGTAATAGACACTCACGCTCATCTGAATTTTGACAGATACGATAAAGACAGAGACACAGTGATAAATACCGCTTTTGCAAACGATGTTGTAAATATTATAAACATCGGAATTGATGCAAAAACATCTCTCGAATCAATCGAACTCGCAAAAAAATACGCTAAAATCTATGCAACCGCAGGCTGGCATCCCCATGATGCTACAACCTTTGACAAAAAAGAATTGAAGAAGCTCTTGATTCACGAAAAAATCGTGGCTGTTGGTGAAATCGGGTTGGATTATTTTCGCAACTTGAGTCCGAAAAATATACAGAAAAAAGTTTTTCGAGAGCAAGTTGAAATCGCAATGGAGCACGATCTTCCCATAGTTCTGCATGACAGAGATGCTCACAAAGACGTAATGGAAATTCTCACAGAACTGGCACCAAAAAAATTAGTTTTTCACTGCTATTCAGGTGATTACACAATGTCCCAAAAAATTATTGAAATGGGTTGGCACATTTCATTCACGGGTGTGGTTACTTTTGATAGAGCGAAATATTATAGCATTATAAAAGATCTGCCGGATGATAAATTTTTTGTGGAAACCGATGCTCCTTTCCTCACTCCAAAGCCGCATCGGGGAAAACGTAATCGCCCGGAATATGTAAAACACATTATTCGAGAGATTGCGGAAATTCGAATGAAAACCCCGAATGAGATAGCAGAGATTACCACACGGAATGCGAAGAAATTTTTTGGTATTTAGAAGATGTCTTGATGTCGCACCTACGGTGCTGTTTTTTATAGCTCTTTGTTTCATAAGGCTAACGCCTTATGCTACAAATATATCGCACCTCTGGTGCTAATTCTGAGATTGGCAATTTAATCCTTTGTGATCTTTGTGTCCCTTGTGGTCTATTTTTTTTACTAATCTACTTTTTCCAACAACACCAGAGGACCGTGTGCTACAGTTGGCATTCATTTCTCGTTCCCAAAGCATATTCTGCCAATCTTGTTCCCAAGCCCTCATGAAATGTTAATGTTTAAAATATTGACAGTTAATACCACAATCTTCAAGCCTAATTTAAATAAACCAAGGAATTTTCATAATGTTAAAAAAAATAAAACCAACTAAAACAACTGCCTGGAAAAATCTGGAAAACCATTTTTCTGATATTCAATATCTGCAAATGAAAAACCTATTTAAAAATGATAAGAATCGGTTTGAAAAATTTTCCCAACAATTTGAGGATATTCTTGTTGATTACTCCAAAAATATAATTACTTCGGAAACGCTACATTTGTTAATGAAATTAGCGGAAGAAATAGACTTACAAGATGCAATTGAGCAAATGTTTTCCGGTAAAATTATAAACGAGACTGAGCATAGGGCGGTTTTGCACACTGCTTTACGAAATCGTTCAAACAATCCTGTGTTTGTAGATGGAAAAAATGTCATGCCGGAAATAAACGCAGTTATCGAACAGATGAAAAATTTCTCCGAAAAAATTATTTCCGGATCGTGGAAAGGCTTTTCGGGAAAGCCTATCCGCAACATCGTGAATATCGGTATCGGCGGTTCAGATCTCGGCCCAAAAATGGTTGTGGAAGCACTTCGTCCATATCTGACAAAAAACATCACACCCCATTTTGTCTCAAACGTAGATGGAACTGATATTTCCGAGATATTAAAAAAAGTTGATCCGGAAACGACTTTGTTCATGATTGCTTCAAAAACATTCACAACTCAAGAGACGATGACGAACGCACAAACTGCTCGTGAATGGTTCCTCAATATAGCACAAGATAAGGAGCAGATCAAAAAGCATTTTGTAGCAATTTCCACGAACAAGAACGGAGTGGAAAAATTTGGGATTGATCCCAAAAACATGTTTCGTTTCTGGGATTGGGTGGGTGGAAGATATTCTCTCTATTCAGCAATCGGGCTTTCAATTGCCTGTTCGATCGGATACGAGAATTTCATCAAACTTTTGGAAGGTGCTCATCTGATGGATTTGCATTTTAGAAAGTCGCCCTTTTCCAAAAACATTCCGGTTATTCTGGCTTTAATCAGTTTGTGGTACAATAATTTTTTCGGGGCGGAATCCGAAGCGATTCTTGCTTATGATCAATATCTCAAATATTTTGCTCAATATTTCCAGCAAGCAAATATGGAAAGTAATGGCAAATCTGCGGATCGCAATGGGAAGCCGGTGAATTACCAAACCGGACCGATAATCTGGGGACAACCCGGCACAAACGGTCAGCACGCTTTCTACCAGCTTATTCATCAGGGAACGAAAATGATCCCGTGTGATTTTATTGCTCCGGCAATTAGTCACAATCCCATTGGAGATCATCATTGGAAATTGTTAGCTAATTTTTTTGCTCAACCGGAAGCTCTTATGAATGGAAAAACAGCAGAAGAAGTTCGGGAGGAATTAATCAAATCAGGCTTGAATGCAGAAGAGGTAATGCTACTTTTACCCTATAAAGTTTTTACCGGCAACAAACCAACAAATTCAATTCTTCTGAAAAAAATTACCCCAAAATCTCTTGGAATGCTGATCGCAATGTATGAGCACAAAATTTTTGTTCAGGGAATTATCTGGAATATTTTCAGTTTCGATCAGTGGGGTGTGGAACTGGGAAAACAGCTGGCAAAACGCATTCTGCCGGAATTAGAGAACACAAACCAAATCACTGCTCATGACTCATCAACAAATGGTCTGATAAATGCTTATTTGCAAATGAAGTGAAATTAATATGCAAGTGGAACATTCCGCAAAGCTGGGGCTTTGCACAAAAAACGTTCCTCCCGAAAGCTTTCGGGAGGGCTTGGGAACGAGATAGATTCTTACGATTCCTCTAACGAAATGGAGAATGTATAAGATATGCCCAAAAAATATGATCTTGTCATAATCGGAGGAGGTGCAGCAGGTTTGATCGCAGCAATTTCTGCTGCGAGAAACGGAGCCAAGACAGTAATTCTGGAAAGAATGAAAAGGGTTGGGAAAAAAATTCTTGCTTCGGGAAACGGTAAGTGCAATTTTGCTAATTTCAATCTTCAAAGTTCTAATTTTCACGGACAAAATCCCCACTTTGTGAAATCCGTTTTTAGGCAATTTGGTTTGAATGACACTCTCCAATTTTTTGAAACTCTGGGGCTTAGTTGGAAAAAAGAAAAAGACGGCTCCCTTTTTCCTATAACGGAAAAATCTTCCAGTATTCTGAATATTCTCCGATACGAAATTCGGAGATTGAAAATAACAGAAAAATGTGATTGGGAAGTGAAATCAATTCGGAAAGATAAAACCATTTTCACTATAGAATCCAATAAAAACGAAATATTCCGGACTGAAAAAGTAATACTTGCAACCGGAGGAATGACCGCTTCATATCTCGGGTCTAACGGGAGCGGATTTGATCTGGCAAAAAAACTCGGACATACAATCGGGCAGCCATTTCCAGCTTTGGTGCAAATTCGTTTAAAATCGCCATTTCTAAAGCATTTGGCAGGAATGAATTTTGATGGAAAATTACAATTGCTCTCTCAGAAAAAAATATTACAAGAGGAGCAAGGTGAAATTCTTTTTACGAAATATGGTATTTCCGGTTTGCCGGCTCTAAAAATTTCTCGTAAAATCGGTGAGAGCAATAATCTGCACAAAATCCAATTATCTACTGACTTTTTTCCCAATATTTCCCTTGATGAAATAAAAAAACTCCTCACGCATAGATTTGAGCTCTTGTCCTACAAAAAAGTTGGAGAAAGTTTTGAGGGATTCTTAAATAAAAAACTTGCATTTCCAATTTTGAAAGACGCTGGCGTGGATTTTAACAAAACAAGTAAAAATATTTCTTGTAAAGAAATTGATAAAATTGCTAAGATTCTCAAAGGATGGAGATTTAAAATTACCGGCACAAATTCCTGGCGAGATGCACAGGTTACTGCCGGTGGAATTTCCACAAAAGAAGTTAACAAAGAAACACTTGAATCGAAAATAATTAGTGGACTTTTCTTTGCCGGCGAAATTCTGGATATTGATGGAGACACCGGAGGATTTAATCTGCAATGGGCGTGGTCTTCGGGTTTTGTTGCTGGAAAATTTGTAATACTCCCTTAATGTTGAAATCATATCAAAATAAGTAAAACCATATTATTTGACTACTAAATTAGGCAGTTGATGGAAAAGGCACAAACGGTAGCAAATTAGCGTAGTATGAAAAATGTTCTAAAAAATCCATCATAAAATACATATTAGGAGTAAGATGCAAGAAAAAATATTAGTCAGGATTATTGCAGGAAGCAAATCAGATTTAAAATTTGTGGAGATAACCGAACAGGTTTTGCAAGAATACGAAATTGGCTTTGACAGCTTCATTTCCTCTGCCCACAGAAATCCGGAAAAAACATATTCTCTTGCCTTGGAAGCAGAAGCTGAAGGAATACAAGTCATTATCGCAATGGCTGGCATGGCTGCTTCACTTCCGGGAGTTGTTGCTTCAAAAACCACTTTGCCGGTAATAGGAGTTCCGCTTCCGGGTTCCGACCTAAATGGATTGGACGCCTTGTATTCAATTGTTCAGATGCCGAGTGGAATTCCAATCGCTACAATGGGGATTGGGAAAGCCGGAGCAAAAAATGCGGCTTTTATGGCTATGTCAATACTTTCTCTTCAAAATCCGGAAATTAAACAGCAACTCTTGAATTATCGCGAATCTTGGAAAAACTGATTTGCATAAATTTCAAATTAGTCAAAAACTTTGACAAGAAAACGCACTCTTAAAAAAGAGTATAAAACTCATAAGTGAAGAAATGAAGCCAGATTTTAGCGATGAATATTGGATGGAATTTGCATTGCACGAAGCAGAAATTGCTTTTCAAGACGATGAAATTCCGGTTGGAGCTGTGATAGTTTACAAAAATGAAATTATTGCAAGTTCCCACAACAGTACCCAAAAATTGAACAACCCTTTGGCGCATGCAGAAAAACTTGTCATCGAAGCAGCTCAGAAAAAAATAGGCAAATGGCTATACGGTTGCAAATTATTTGTAACTCTGGAACCTTGTTCAATGTGTGCGGGAATAATCATTTTGGCTCGTATTGATGCGGTAATATTTGGTGCTTTCGATGAAAAAAGTGGAACAGTCGGTTCTTTGTATAACTTGTTACTTGACAGTCGTTTCAATCATAATCCCGAGGTTAAAAGCGGGATTCTTGCAGAAAGATCAAGCCGTCTTCTCAAGAATTTTTTTCGGGAAAAAAGACGAATATAAATTTTTTTATTTAAACGGAGAGGTGTCCGAGTGGCTTAAGGAGCACGCCTGGAAAGCGTGTGTAGGTTTACGCTTACCGCGGGTTCGAATCCCGCCTTCTCCGCCATTTTTTTATTTTGGAGAGATGCCAGAGCGGTTGAATGGGACGGTCTCGAAAATCGTTGTCCGTATTCGCGGACCGTGGGTTCGAATCCCACTCTCTCCGCCATTTCAAATAATTACACATGACGAATAACATTCCGGAAATTTATGGCAAATTAGAAACATCCGAAAACAATTCAATTTGGGTAGCAGTTCGAACAAAACCGCGGCACGAAAAAAAAATCGCCAGAAAATGTATAGACTTGAAATTACCCTACTACCTACCTCTAAAAGATAGTGTTCGAGAATACAAAGATCGAATTAAAACTTATCGGAAACCACTTTTCCCCGGTTATATTTTTTGCAGATTATCGCCTGCAGAACAGCGAAAGCTTTCTTCGATCGGTTCCGTGCTTACTTACTTAATTCCCACCCAACAGAAAATCCTTGTAAATGAACTTATTCAACTCTATAATTTCCATAATTTGGGAGCATCATTTGAAGAGCATAAATTTCTTAAACGCGGGAAAAGAGTTCGAATTTTGCGAGGTACATTCGCAGATTATGAGGGCAAAGTTTCTAATCGCAAGGGGAAATATCGGGTAGTATTAAATATAAGTCTCATTAATCAAGCTGTAGCAATAGAAGTTGATGCAAAAGATATTGCTATTTTAGATGATTTAGACGACTGACCTTTCTATCAAATTCCTTAAAAAAGTAGAAAAAACAGCATTTGTTCTGTAATTAATGTCTATCCGTAAAGGGAAATCTTGAGTTAATTTCCGTTTTTTTGAACTTGACTTAAGATTTCCCAACTCACAAATATAACGCTAATTAACTTAATAGATAATTTTTCCAATTCGTCACGGAATGGTCCGTGACGTCTCGGAAAGGCTACTTTACGGATGGACACTAATTAGAGTCCATCCGTAAAGTAGCATATCAAGTAAAATATATTCTTCATCCTTTTTACAACTCATCCCCTAACCCCTTCTCTTCAAAGAGAAGGGGAACTTTTGTCTCCCTCTCTCCGCCAGCTGGCGGAAGGGTCGGGGTGAGGTCGAAAAAT
>JAYEKN010000301.1 GCA_034661015.1 Candidatus Cloacimonadota bacterium | reverse complement strand
ACCCATATACTGAAATTTATTTTTGTCCAACAGGTCCTCCAAACTCCGCTACAGTAAAATACTGCAATGTTGAGCATGGCAGTTTATCAGTAGCAATAAACAATAACGGAATCCTAAACTGGGGACCTGGAAACATAGATGAAGACCCACTGTTTGTAGGAGGAGATCCGTTCAGTTATGAACTCACGGAAGATTCACCTTGCATAGATGCAGGCACCCCGGATACTACAGGTCTAAATTTACCGGAACTGGATTTGGCAGGAAATCAAAGAATTTACAACGGTAGAATAGATATCGGAGCGTATGAATGGCAGGAAGATGGAATAAATAATCCTGACACTTCTTTTGTAAACAAATTATATCTATTCCAGAACCAGCCCAATCCCTTTAAAGAAGAGACGGAAATATTATTCATCACCACAGACTATGAGCGGGTAGAGGATTATCAACTATCTATTTACAACGTAAGAGGGCAATTGGTAAAAAGATACAGCGGAAAAAAGGACAATTTTTGGGCAAAGACCAAAATCATCTGGGACGGGAAAGACAGATATGGAAATGAAGTTTCAGCGGGAACATATTTTTATAAATTAGAATATGGTAAAAATGCCGTGGTGCGGAAGATGGTGAAGGTGGGGGAGTGAAGGTTTAGAGTTGGGAATAATTCGTTTAATGTAATTACAATTTTTTCGATTAATTCGTGTAATTCGCCTGCCTCGGCGTAGCGAAGACGGGTGGACATTTTTCCCATTTTCCGTTCTTGGAGTTAGTGCAACCATTGCGAAGGTTAATCTCTCTAGGAACTTTTTTACCATTCGCAATGGTTTTCAATCTTTTATTTTACATCAACCAATTCAACATCAAAAGTTAGGCTTGCATTCGGAGGGATAACGCCCTCAATGCCATTTGATCCATAGGCCAAATTTGATGGAATGATCAAACGATATTTTGCTCCTTTTTTCATCAAAGAAATTCCCTCTTCCCAGCCGGGGATAACTTGCCCGATACCAAGCGGAAACGAGATGGGTTGTCCCCGTTTTACAGAAGAATCGAACATGGTGCCATCTTCGAGATAACCTGAATATTGAACGGAAACAGTTTTGCCATTCTCTGCCTGAGTTCCTTCGCCCTCTTTTACAATAATATACATTAATCCCGAATCGGTTTCATGAATTTCTTTTCCTGCGATATCGTATTCTTCAACAATGATTTGAGGGAGAATATTCATTAATTCCACTTCAAAAGTAAGCGTGGAATTTGCTGGAATCGGACCAACCGGCTGATTTCCATAACCCAAGTCCGGTGGAATGATAAATACGGCTTTTTCTCCAATATGGAGAAGGGCAATTCCTTCATCCCAACCTTTGATAACTCTACCTTTACCGAGAGTGAATGTTATGGGCTCACCTCGATTGTATGAACTGTCAAACACGGTTCCGTCAGCTAATTTGCCTTCGTAATTGACTTCAACTCGATCACCGGATGTGGGTATTTCACCCTCGCTTGTTTTGATAATTTTGTATTTTAAACCGGAATCAGTTGTGATGAAATCTGCGTTTTCAGAGCTAGCCATGCTTTCCTGAGCAAGCAGGATTGAAAACGAGGACAATGTTATCAGTAAAAAAATACTCAATAATTTTGCATATGGATTTTTCATTTAATTTTCCTTTCTAAATATTTAGATAAAAATTTTAAAACGTAAAAATTGAGTCCACTTTTCCAAATATAAAAAAAATATTTGATATTTATGAGAGAGTTTTTTGAAAAAAATTCGCCTTGATTATTCCTCATCACTCATCTCAATTAGAGTCTGTCCGTAAAGTATAGATTGGACGCAGATGAACGCTGAAAAAAATGATTTACGCAGATAAAAAATTTAATTACAAAAAGATTAGTATCAGCGCTTGCCCCGTTTAATGCTTTGTATTTTAATATTAAACAGGGGTTTATCTGCCGAATCAGTGTTTTTCTGCGTCGAATCATCCACCAGCTGGTGGAGCCATTGATAAAATAGTAGTTTACGGATGAACACTAATTAATTTCAATGTTTTGTAATCAAAAGTTTTTCGTTCAAGAATTATTTCACTTATAAAGTTTATCAATTTTTTATTGCGTATAATATCGTACAATTTTCCAAATTTAAGCAGGTATTTAAGTTTTTCTTCCAATTGAGAATAATGTAATGAGCGATTTCGATTGAAATATTGCTTTTCTTTTTTTAACCAACGATTATAATTATTGACGCTATATTCGAGCCTTGGTGTCGGCTGATTTTTTAATTCATATAGATCGGTCATGTTTTTCAGCAGGATATAAAGTTCGTCATACAGCGAAAATTTATTCTTATAAATATAATGAGGTGCATAAATCGGGAAAGAAAATTCGTTGGAGACTTTATGGAATATTTTATAGGCTTTTTGTCGGTACTCTTTATGCCAGACACCTGATTGAAAATCGTCACTATAAAGGTCCTCATATTTGGCTAAAAATTGAGGATACTGTTTTTGAATAGTTCTCAGATAAACTTCTTTTTGAATTCCGGGACGCAAGGTTAAACTGCCCGGCATAACAAAATCAACTTTAAGTTCTGAAAATTTTGCAAATAATTTATTCAGATCTTTTTCCGAGTCTTGAATAAAGGGAAGAATCGGCATGGCTGCAACTCCTACAGGAATTCCAGCAGATTTGAATTTTTTAATAGTCCCCAATCTTTCTGTTACCGAGCTCGCATTCGGTTCAAAAATTTGTCGAATATCGTCATCAAGGGTTGTAAGAGAAATCATGAGGAGGAAACCATTTTTCTCGTGGACTTTTTTCCAAAGATCAATATCTCTTTGGATCAAAGCGGATTTAGTTAAAATTCCCACTGGAAAGTTATTTTCCACGAATATTTTTGCACAATGCTGCATTATTTTCTCTTCTTTTTCCACAGGCTGATACGAATCGCTTATGCCTGATCCGATAAATATTATTCCGGGTTCTCGCAATTTGATAATCTCTTTTGAAAGTTGTTCCGGAAGATTCCGACGAATTACAATATCCTTTTCATAATCACCTTTTACATAATATTTCTCTGCTCTACCGTCGCAGTATTTGCACGCATGTTCACAAGCCATATAGGGTGATAAACTATATTTAGAGCAAAAATACCAATCAGGTAATTTTGATTTTCTGATCGCTGTTTTGATGTTACGATAATGCTTGTTTATTTTTGACATTGATATTACCCAATTTTGAAGCTACTAATCACAGCCATAAAGCCCATAATTAGCAATAATATCAAAGTGATCTTTCGGAAAGTATTTTCCGGTAATTTCTTTGCAAATAAATTTCCAAATATTACTCCCAAGATCAAAGCAGGTAAAAAAGTGAGACTTAGGCTGAAAACTTGGGGAGTAAGCAAATTGTTCAAAACGTAGATTGGGATTATAAATAAATTAAGGCAGAAATAATAAAGTGCAAGATTGACGCGAAAAGTGTTTTTCCTCTCCTGATTATTTGCAAGGAAAAGAACAATCGGCGGACCGCTCATTGAAACTGCACCTCCCAGTATTCCGCTGGCAAAACCGATGATTAATCGGGTAATCTTTTCATGTTTAAATTTTTTTTGAAACCCCAAAAGCAATAATCCGCCAAAAGTGATAATTAGTAAACCGATTCCCAATTTTATTATCCAATCGTTGACATTCACCAAAAAATATGTACCAATGGGCATTCCAATAATTCCGGCGAAAAGGATGAGAGAAATTTTGCGAAAGTTAACTGATTTCAAATGGGAAAAAATAACGGCAATGTTTAGGGGAATTGAAAGTAAAAGCATAATTGGGATTACAATTTTTGGGGGAAGAAAAAAAGTCAATAGGGGAACTGCCAATAGCGAAAAACCGAATCCGGTAATCCCCTGAAGCATTGCAGCCGAGAAAAATATCAGAAATCCGAGAATCAGCTGAGTCACATTCATTCAAAATCAGATATTCAAAATAAAAAAGAGGATTATATTAATATTTTGAAAATAAGTAAATTATTTTTTATTGTGAGGAAAATTTTGCAAAAACCAAAGAAGTCCGATCATTGTTTTCCCATCTTGAATTTTTGAGGAAGAAAGGAAGGAATTTATATCTGAAACCGGTAATTCGATTATTTTTATATCCTCGTGTTCTTCCGCAGCACCGCCGCCATCTGCTATTTTGTCCTCTTCAGTTACTTCCGTAAAGAAAAGATACATTACTTCATCGCATCCGCCCGGGGACATATACATGGTTGTAATTTGTTCAATTTCTTTCACTTTATAACCGATTTCTTCGATCAATTCTCTTTTCATGCAATCAGCAGGTTTTTCGTTTTTGCCGATCATTCCGGCAGGCAATTCAATCAACCAGCCCGGACCTTTTTTATAAGTTGAATAGCGAAATTGCTCTGTGAGAATTATAGCGTTTTTTTCTTTATGATAGACCAAAGACGTGGCTGCATCACCGCGTAATAAATTTAGACGTTGAATTTTGGGCGTGAAAGTCCCCTCAAATTTTTCATATTGGATAGTTGCGTTTTCCATTTGGAAAAAGCCGTTATATACTAATTTTTTATCGTGAATTTTTACTTTCATTTTTTCCTTTGGGATAGTTGGTTATAAAAAAAGGGGGGAGGTGTGCTCCGAAATTACAAATTAATGTAATGGTACACACTTCCCTTTCGGCATTCGTAAATTTCTGATAGCGTAAATCCGCTATGGAGGAATTTTACAAATCAGCACACCTCCGAATTTGTTTATCTGCCATTTAGCCTCCTTTCTCTCACTTGAAAGAGAAAACCGTATTTTTGTGGTATTAAACCACGAATGTCATTTCATGGAGAAAGAGAATGCTTTGTCAAACTTTACACAATTTATCTTTCATCTTCCCTCATCGGATTCTTTTTTGCATAATACTGATAAATGCGTCAATGTGTTTTAGAAATTCTATTCACAAAAAAAATGCGAAGAATGTATCCTCAGTTATTGAAAAGATTGACGACATTTTCCGATTTTGGGAATTTTACAAAAATTATTTGGAAAGAGATTAATGTATGTTCATAGATTATGCGAAAATGCAAATAAAAAGCGGAAAAGGTGGCGATGGCTGTCTGAGTTTCCGGAGAGAGAAATACGTTCCATTTGGTGGTCCAGATGGTGGCTGTGGTGGAGATGGTGGAAATGTCATCGCGATTTGTAAAAGTAATATGAATACTTTACTAAATTATAAATACATAAAACATTTCAAGGCGGATAGTGGTAAAAATGGTCAAGGGTCAAACAAATATGGGAAAAAGGGAAAAGATATAATTTTAGAATTTCCACTCGGAACAGAAATCTATGAGATTGATGAAGACGGAAATAGGATTCAAAAACTTGCGGATATTTCTGAAAAAGACCATAAAATAGTGCTCGCAAAGGGTGGTACCGGGGGAAGAGGAAATGCTGTTTTTGTAAGTTCCACAAATCAAACCCCGAGAAGGCACGAAGATGGAAAGCCGGGAGAAACAAAATTTATAGAAGTAACCCTAAAATTGATGGCTGATGCCGGTCTTGTTGGATTTCCAAATGCAGGTAAATCCACTTTGATAAGTCATATCTCCGCTGCTCATCCAAAAGTGGCAAATTATGAATTCACAACCCTCCAACCGTGTATTGGAGTTGTAAAAGTAGATGACTTGCATACATTTGTTATGGCGGATATTCCCGGAATAATCGAAGGAGCGCATCTTGGAAAAGGTTTAGGAATCCAATTCTTGAAACATATTGAGAGAAATAAGGTTTTGATTTTTGTTCTGGATATTACCCAACCGGATTTGCTTGATAGATTCAAAACTTTAAAGGATGAATTACACTCTTATAAAACAGACCTTGGCAGAAAAACCTTTCTGGTTATCCTAAATAAAATTGACCTAATCCCAAAAGAAGATTTGGATGAGTGGTTGGAAGAAATTACGAAGGAATTCTCGGAAGTGAATGCGGAAATTTTGCCGGTCTCAGCAGTTACAGGGAAAAATTTGCAGTCGCTGAAATATAAAATTTTTGAGTTGATAAACAAACAGAAGCAAGGAAAATTATTTTAGTTTTAAAATAAATTTTTAATTATGAAAATTAATGAATACAAAAATTGGCTAAAATTAGTTTCGATTAACGGGGTGGGACCTGGGAAACTGAAAAAGTTACTTAGACAATACGGAAATCCTCTAAATATTTTCAAAGCTGATAATAAATCACTATCTTCATTAAATTATCTTACCCCAAAGAATATTAAAAATATTCTTTCAGTCCGGGAAAATGAATTCGTTTCTACTCAATTGAAATTACTGGATAAATATAATGTCCGCCTGATCTCTATTCAGGATGAAGAATATCCCGATTTGCTCAAATTCATTTATACCCCCCCAATACTACTATATATTAAGGGAGAAATTTTGCCTGAAGACAGTTTTTCCTTTGCAATTGTGGGAACCAGAAAAGCCACGAATTATGGTAAAATACAGACAAACAAAATTGGGTTTGAGTTAGCAAAGAGCGGATTTAGCATTGTTAGCGGTTTGGCTTATGGAATTGATAGCGTTGCCCACACTTCTGCTTTGAAGGCTGGTGGAAGAACAATAGCAGTTTGTGGCACCGGTCTTGATGTGGTTTACCCGCCGACGAATCGAAAATTAGCCGAAAATATCATTCGTTCGGGTGCACTAATTTCTGAATTTCCTTTGGAAAGCAAGATCGAACCTTGGAATTTTCCGACAAGGAACAGAATAATCAGTGGAATGAGCAGGGGAGTTCTTGTGGTGGAAGGTTCAAAAAAAAGTGGAGCCCTGATAACTTCAAAAGATGGCTTGCAGCAAGATCGCGATATTTTTGCACTTCCCGGGAATGTGGATTCTCCTCAAAGTGAAGGTCCGAATTATCTTATAAAACTCGGAGCAAAACTTGTAACTTGTGCGAAAGATATTTTAGAAGAGTATGAGCAGTTAACACTTTTCAGTGTACAAGTAAGGGGGAGTAAAAATAATACAATTCCCAAATCTTCTTATAAAATGACAGATGATGAGGGAAAAATTTATGATATTATCCAAAAAAACGGGAGGAATATAACCCTTGATTCGATGGTTGAAAGTTCAAGTTTTACAGTTTCGCAACTCTCGTCTATGTTGTTGAATATGGAGATCAAAGGAATTGTAAAAAGAGCTCCACAGAATCACTATTTGTTGGTTTGAGTAAAATCTCGACTCGGACGCCGTCTTTTGGGTTCGAGTCGGGATTTTTTTCACGCAAACAAAACCCAAGTCGTGTCGAAAAGAGTGACGCGACTCGAGTTTTTCAAATCTCGACTCGGACACCGTTTTTTGGGTTCGAGTCGGGATTTCTTTTAATTTTACTTGAGTCAATCCAACAGATTAATTCAAGTATAATATTCGGCAATCTACTGCCGAATCTGACTGCCAATCTCGGCACTTGACTGCCGAATTTGTTGACACAAACTTTTTTTATCCTATCTGGT
>JAYEKN010000300.1 GCA_034661015.1 Candidatus Cloacimonadota bacterium | reverse complement strand
TCATTTTCTACCTCCGGGTAGTTTGATTTTTCCCAAATGCTGATAACTGCAAAATATTGTAAATGTTTTTGAAATTTTTTATCTTTTATTGCCAAAGTTTTATTTGCGTGAATGAGATAATTTTTGATTTTTCTCTTGAACCTTTCTGTGGAAATTTATTTTGCAAACTTGACAACTAATCCGTGTTAAAACATTTGTTTATGCATCATTGTTTTGAGCAATGTTTACTAAAAATAAAAGGACATCTATGCAAAAAAATAAGCACAGTTTTGCCAGCGATAATTTTTCGGGAGTTCATCCTGAAGTGATGAAAAAGTTGAATGAAGTTAATGTGGGACACACTCCTGCTTATGGGGATGATGAATACACAACATCTGCAAAAGAAAAGCTACGGCGGCAATTCGGTGAAAAAATCGATATTTATTTTGTAATGATCGGAACAGGGGCAAACGCTCTTGGTATAAAAGCAATTAGCAAATCCTATAATTCTATAATTTGTGCGGAATCTTCCCACATAAACGTACATGAATGTGGTGCACCCCAATTTTTCAGCGGATGCCCAATGCATACAATTTCTACAAATAACGGAAAAATAACAGTGAAGCAGATAAAGAACAAATTGGGGGTAAAAGGTGATCCGCATATGTCGCAAGCACGAGTTATCTCGCTCAGCCAACCAACAGAATTGGGAACTCTATATACAATTGATGAGATAGAGAAAATTTCCAACTTTGCCCACAAAAATAACCTACTACTGCACATGGACGGAGTTCGATTGGCAAATGCTGCCGCAAGCATGCGGGTGAGTTTCAAACAAATGACCGGTGATGTCGGGGTGGATGTTTTGTCTTTTGGCGGAACAAAAAATGGATTGATGTGTGCGGAATCTGTCATTTTCTTTGATAAAAAATTGAGTGAGGATTTTAAATATTATCGTAAACAGGGATCGCAACTCTTTTCAAAAATGCGATATATCTCGGCACAGTTTGATGCCTTTTTCACAAATGGTCTCTGGTTAGAAATGGCTAACAATGCGAATAAAATGTCAAAAAAATTAGCAACGAGAATGAGGAAAATTCCAAATATTAAAATAGTTCAAAAAGTTGAAACGAATGTAGTTTTTGCCTATATCCCACCAAAGATAATACCACAATTGTTAGAAGAATATTTTTTCTACGTCTGGGATGGAGAAAAATCCTATGTCCGTTTGATGACTTCTTTTGATACAACGGAAAATGATATTGCCGAATTTGTCTCTTTTGTGAAAAAAAAATCTCAACAATGATGGAACTAATCGGAATTAAATAATAAACCACAAAATACACGAAATACACGAAAAAAAATCAAACAGATAAACATTGAAATAGCTAGAATAAATAGCCCAGC
>JAYEKN010000299.1 GCA_034661015.1 Candidatus Cloacimonadota bacterium | reverse complement strand
AACAAAATAAGGGAATACCATAAATTTCTCAAATTCATTGACAATATTTCAACCAATTTTTTGTTTTTATAAAAAAATATATAACTTGGGAAGTTTAATATGAATAAAGACCAAACAGGTTCGCAAATTATCGCAAAAGTTTCTTGTTTAGCAAAAAAGGAATATCTCCCATCCGTTCTTAACTTTGTCGTAGATATTTCTGCAGATCAGGGCATTTCTCATGATGATGCAAAAAGATTACGGCTTGTAGTAGAAGAAGCTTCTATGAACGTAATCCAGCACGCTTTCCCTGAGGACGAACACGGAAGTTTTGATGTGATAATATCCAGAAAGCATGGCGAAATTGAAATATCTGTGGAGGACCAAGGTTTACCATTTGACTTTAGCAACTCTACAAATTCGGAAAATGCCGGTATTGGCATTCTTCTTATGAAGGCTTTTGCGGACGAGGTACAATTTGTTAATCTCGGCAGAAAAGGGAAAAGTATCAAATTCATCAAATATTTGAAATATAAAAACATTGTAGATTATCCTGTTGGCACAAAACCGGAATCAACTGAAATAGCACCTAAAAACACTCCTTTAGATTTTCGGATGATGAAAACATCGGATAGTGTTAGCGTTGCACGATGTATGTACCGTTCCTACGGATATACTTACGGAAATGAATTTGTCTATTTTCCCGAAAAAGTAAAAGAAATGTTGGAATCGGGTTTGCTCCATTCTTGTGTGGTTTTAAATCCGGAAAATGAAATAATCGGGCATCTGGCATTGATGTTGGATAATACCGAAGCAAAAGTTGGAGAAACCGGAATGGCAATTGTTGACCCGCGATTTCGGGGCAGAGGATTATTCAAAAAAATGAAACTATTCATGGCGGATTATGCAAAAGCGAAAGGAATGTATGGAATCTACAGCGAAGCCGTTGCCGTGCATCCCTATACTCAAAAGGGAAATATTTCTCTTGGAGCAAATGAAACCGGCTTTCTCATTGCCTTCACACCGGCAAGTATGCATTTTAAAAAAATCGATAAACAAGAAAGGCTCAAAAGGCAAACCACTGTTTTATTTTATTATAAAATTGCCAAAGAACCGCAACGAGACGTTTATCCGCCTTTTCATCATAAATCTATGATCGCAAAAATTTTCACAAAAAATAATCTTTCCAGAAAATTATGCGATGTGCAAAAAGATAAATGGAAAGATTATATTATAGATAAAACTCAGATTGTCGCCAAAATCCAAAAAGAACCTGCCAGAGCGTTTCTGAAAATACTCGAATATGGCAATGATTTTAACGATATGCTTAAGTATAGATTGAAAGAACTCTGCATAAAAAAGATTGATTGCATTTACATTGACCTGCCTCTCTCAAATCCGGTTACGCAAGTGTTTTGTGCAA
>JAYEKN010000298.1 GCA_034661015.1 Candidatus Cloacimonadota bacterium | reverse complement strand
AATATTTTATGGTAAGAAAAAAGTATGAAAAATCTTATAAATAAATTCCGTGTTTTTCTGTGTATTTCGTGGTAAGAAAGAACTTAAATGAAAATTTTAGATAAGTATATCTTTAAGAGTTTTGTTAAATTATATTTGATAATTCTGTCCTCATTTATTGCCATATTTCTCGTAGTAGAATTTTTTGAGAAATTCAGCAAATTTTTGGGTGAGAGTGCAAAGTTTACTTACATTGCTGCCTATTTTTTACTCAGAACCCCTTACATTGTTATTCTGAGCTCGCCGGTTACAATGTTGCTCGCCGGTCTTTTTCTTATGCATTATATGAACAAGAATAATGAAATTATTGCCATCCGCAGTGCCGGGATCAGCGTAATGAGAATGTCTTTACCTCTTTTCATTTTTGCGTTTTTCATTAGTGGAGTTATGATGTTTTATGGTGATCGGATTCTCTCCGGTTCCGAACAAAAAAGGGAATATATCAAAGACGTATTGATCTTCGACAAACCCGTTCAGAATTTCAAGATGCGTTCCAACCTGCAATATAAGGACGGGGAAGGAAACCTCTTTTACATCGGTTTTTTCGATGGATACAGAAATAAGATCAAAGATATAGACATTTCGCAATTTGATATTAATGGAAAAATTTCCCGCAAGATACAGGCTGGATATGCTATTTGGGAAAATGAAAAAAACGAGAATGAATCTGATAAAATTCCACCATTAGTTTATTATAAAGTTTTTGTCCGTGAATTTTCGGATGGCAAACTAACTTCCTTCCAGCGTTATAATCAAAAGGAATTTCCCCAGCTTTATATTCAACCTCAAGAGCTTGTAAAAAGTAGCAAAGACCCCCAAGAGGAAATGGATTATTTCGAACTAAAAGAATATATCGAAAGATTGAAAAGAATTGGAGAAGAATATCAACCGGAATTGGTAGAACTGAATCTGAAGATTGCTTTCCCGCTGATGAATGTAATTGTTTTGTTTTTTTGCATTCCGATCGCTACTTTTACCGGAACAGGCAGATCGAAATCCAGTGGTTTGGGCTTCGTGCTTGCCATCGGGATTTGCTTCTTGTATATCTCGATCGTAAGGCTGGGACAGAGTTTGGGATATAACGGAATTCTTTCACCGCTTTTTGCTGCCTGGTTTGCAAATATTATTTTTGGATTTTTAGGTTTGGTAATGCTTTTTCGTACTGGAAAATATTAAACGGATTTTAAGAAGGAGAGTGCGGGCGTTGGTGGGCAATAATTTGACAGGATAGTGAGAGATTATAAATAGAGGGAATAAGAAACCCTTAGATGAGATTAAATTATATGATTAGTATTATGGGCGCTATAACTCTCAGTTTGGAGTTAAGACGCCATAGATGATTTGGCGTGGATACGGGTGTTACACA
>JAYEKN010000297.1:11940-28906 GCA_034661015.1 Candidatus Cloacimonadota bacterium | reverse complement strand
GGAAATTACTTCGATGAATTGTTAGCTCGCATCCGTGATATTCGTTCATCGGAAAAAGTGTTTTGGCGAAAGGTTTTAGATATTTATGCCACAAGTATTGATTACGACCCCAAAACTGAGCAATCTGTAACGGTGTTCAAAACAATACAGAATAAAATGCATTGGGCAACACACAACGAAACCGCAGCCGAAACTGTTTACAGAAGAGTAGATTCTGCAAAAGAACATATCGGTTTAACCAATTTTAAAGGTGTAGTTCCAACAAAGAAAGAAACCGAAATTGCCAAAAATTATCTTTCAGAAAAAGAATTGAACATCTTAAACAGAATGGTAACAGCATTTTTGGAAATTGCAGAAATTCAGGCATTGGAACGAACTCCTATGTATATGAATGATTGGATCAAGCAGTTAGATACTTTCCTAAAAATGACCAATAAAAATATTTTGCAACATTCGGGAACTATTAGCCACCAAAAGGCAATCGAAAAAGCACATTCCGAATATGATCTGTATAAAGAAAAAATTAAAAACCGCATTACTCAAGTTGAAAAAGATTTCATAAAGCAACTTGATAATTATTAATGGTTAATGGTAAATGGCTAATGAGGGAGTATGATGAGAAAAAATATTGTTAAAGATAAGAGTTTTGCTTTTGCAATTAGAATTGTGAAGTTATATCAATTCTTAGTTGATAATAGAAAAGAATACATTTTATCAAAACAGGTTTTACGAAGTGGAACAAGTGTTGGTGCGATGGTTCGTGAAGCAGAACACGCAGAATCAAAAGCAGATTTTAATCATAAAATGGCAATAGCACAAAAAGAAATCAACGAAACTATATATTGGATAGAACTTTTATTGGAAACTGGGTATTTGTCAAAAGAACAATTTGAAAGTATAAATCAAGATGCCGTTGAAATTATAAAGTTGATTACAAGCATTATTAAATCTGCCAAAAACAACATTAACCATTAACAATTGAGAATTAACCATTATGAATAAATTCCCTCTAATAAAACATATGAAGCATTTCACAAGACAGGTGGATATTTTATTCCCCAAAAAAAAATCACAGATTCTTTTAATATTTTCCTTTTTTGTTTTCGCCTTATTTTTCCCGAAAAATTCACTCTGCGAAAATCCTGCAACAAATTCTTCTATTCGCATCCGTTCTATTCAATTAAATGGAATCACACAAATTTCTCGCCCTCTCATTATCCGCTCGCTCGGGTACAAATCCGGTGATGAATTTTCTTATCTGGGATTTAACCGCAACCTTTCAAATATTCTGGAATTATACAAAAACGAGGGATACTTCTTTGCAAAAATCCTGCCACCGGTTATTACTCCCGTTGAAACAGGAGCAGAAGTCAATATCGAAATTATAATTGATGAGGGAGAAAAAGTTGTAGTTTCGGATATAAACTTTTGCGGTAACAAATATTTTTCATCACAAAAACTCGAAGATATGATACCGATGAAATCAGGACAAATCTTCTCGGTGGCAAAAATCAATCGTTCTCTCGAAACTATCGCAAAAGCATATTCTCAAAAAGGTTACCCGTTTTGCAAAGTATCTGTGGACACAATCTCTCTCCGGAAAGAGCAATATTCGCTACAACTTGGTTTCCTAATTCAGGAAGGAAAATTGATGCGGATTTCCCATCAGATATTCGAAGGTAACAAAATCACTAAGGATAAAACACTAAATCTAATTCTGAATTTTCCCACCAACAAAATCTACAAACAAACCGACATCGAACTTGCCCGAAGAAATTTGCTCACCAAAAAATTTATCCAAAGTGCAAATATAAAACCGCTAAATGCGGATGATCTTTTAGTTCAAATTCAAGAAAAAAAAATGAATCATTTGAACGGAGTTTTGGGGCTAACCTCTTCTGAAGAGAAGAAAACATTTGCAGATAGATTATCCGGCTTTATTGATTTTGACTTTATGAATATTAAAGGAACTGACCGTGAAGTTCATATTTTATGGAAAAAACTGAAAAATAATTCCACTACTTTCAATATTTCTTATACGGAACCTTTCCTTTTTAATAAGCAAATATCAGCACAAGGATTGCTTTCTCGAAGAAATATTGATACAACCTACGTGAATACCAAGTTTGAGATCAAGACAAAATTTCTTTTGCCAAATTACAACAAAATCGGAATTAATTATTTGAATTCCAGCAGTTTGTTAGATACCATTCACACTAACCAGCAGGGAGTTGGGCTTGATTTTGAATCGAACAGATTTGATTATCCTCCCAATCCATATTCAGGTTATGAATTATTTATCGGCTCCAAAGTTATTTGGAAAAGGAAAAATAGTTACAAACAGCAAATCCACCTTGACGCAAAATATTCTTTACCGATAACTCGCCAAACCGCTATTTTCTTTCATGGATCAAGCAAACTTCTATTTACATTTCACGATTCATTAAATTCTTATGAGCTCTTTGAATTTGGAGGTTATGATAACTTACGCGGATTTATTGACAACCAATTTATTTCTGAAAAATTCGGGATATTAGTTTTTGAATATCGTTTTCTTCTTTCTCAAAATTCTCGAATCTTCCTGTTTTGTGATTCGGCGTTTTGCAAAGAATACAAAAATCTTTTTGGCATCGGATTCGGTGTTCGCTTAAAATCTAAAATCGGCTTGTTGAAAATAGATTACGGAATCGGTCATCAGGATGAAACGTGGACAAATCCTTTGCAAGGAATAATTCATTTTGGCATTGAAACCTCTTTTTAAGACTGGAATTCAGAATGCATCGTAAAGAACTTGAAACCTTGCGGATGATTGAAGGATGTTGTTTATCCCAAAACCTCCGCAATGGTTGAAATATGTAAGCGACCACTATTGCGAAGGTTGCGGATAACAAATCCCGTCGAAAAACAACCATCCGCAAGGTGTATCCGCCAACCGGCGGATTAACTCAAGTTTTCCTTTTTACGGATAAACACAAATTATTCGTAGTAAAAAAAATTTATAAATGGAGTGATATTGAAATTATCAAAATTAGAAATTGATGGCTTTAAATCTTTTGCAGAACCTACAAAATTTCGTTTTGCTGCTGGGTTAACAGGTGTTGTTGGTCCCAACGGTTGTGGAAAATCCAATATTTCCGACGCAATTCACTGGGTTTTGGGTGAGCAAAATGTTCGCAAACTACGCGGTGCATCAATGAGTGATGTGATTTTCAAGGGAACGAGAAAAAGGACTACTCACAGCTACTGCAAAGTTTCGATAACCATTGACAACGATAAGAAAATTATCCCTATTGATACCGAAGAAGTTGCCATCGCACGCAAAGTAACCCAAGATGGCTCAAGCGAATATTTCCTTAATGGTAATTCTTGTCGTCTGAAAGATATTTTGAACCTTTTTTACGATACCGGCATGGGACAAAGAGCATATTCTTTTATGGAACTCAAGATGATTGATGAACTGCTAAACGCCAAGGATAATGATAAACGTTATCTTTTTGAAGAAGCCGCCGGAATCATGAAATACAATCAAAGCAAAAACAACTGCCGAAATAAATTGAATAATGTGGAAAATGATTTGATCCGATTGGAAGATATTATTGCGGAAGTTAAGCATCAGACTTATTCTCTCAGACATCAGGTCGGACGTGCAAAAAAATATAAAAAAATCCGAAAAAAGATCAATACGATAAAAATTCAACTGCAGGGTATCAAATATTTTGAGCTTCAGGACAAACTTACCCCACTTAAAAATGAGCATATTAACTCTGAAAAAATGACCGCTGAAAATACGAATAAAATTTCAAAAATTTATAAAATCTATAATTCAAAGAACAAGCAGCTGCTGGAAATTGAAGCTAAATTGCAAATTCGTCAAAAAAATATAAGAGCTATTGAAAACTCAATAAATGAACTGGAAAAAACCATTTTGCTGAATCAACAACAAATCAAAAACATAAAAGAGAATCTCCGGAATAATAAAAATCGGATAGCCCAACTGGAATCAACGAATTTTTCTTCACAAGAAATGTTGAAAAATGATAATGAAAATCTTAAACTCGCAGAAGAAAAGTTAAAGCAGAATGGATCCGAATTAATTGATTTGAAAACAGATGTGGATAAAATCAATAAAGAGATAGATGAACATTATTCTCAATTAGAAAAATTAAATATAAAAATAAACGAATACGAGCATCAAAAACAGATGCTAAATAATACCAAGGCAGAAATTGAAACACGCAAAAAATTATTCGAGGCGGAAAGAACTTCACTTGAAAAGAAGAGAACGGATTATCAAAATAAATTTGACAAATTCACGAGCCTTGTAGTTGAAGCCGAAAAATCGAGTAAAATTCATAACTCAAATAAATCTACATTCTTGGATAAAAGAGCAAAAATTGAGAATAAGCAGGATGAATTGAAGACAAAAATAGAAAATATCGAGCGTGAAATTCATTCTTCGGAAATGAAAACCCGCACTCTTCAAAATGAAAAGCAGCAAATTGAGAAATGGGAAAAGAATCTTTCCGGACACCAGAAAGGTACAAAGAAAATATTTGAATATTTCAAAAACGATAAAGGATTTGATTCACTTGCGAATAATATTGAAGTCAGCGATGAATTTATTTCACTTATCGAAAATTCTTTGAGAACAATGATCACTTCCGTTATTTGCTCCAGCGCCAAAACAGATGATGTATTAAATCTTTTGGAAAAAAATTCGCTTAATTCCTCTCTTATTCTTTATAATTCCGACATTGACAAAATGGAGATTACGGAACAAAAAATTTTTGAAGATGCTACTCCCCTATCCTCCATTGTAAAATTGAATCATGGCGGCATAAATCCAAATATAATTAGAAATATTTATCTTGTTAAAGATAGGAAAACTGCTCGCGAACTTATCGCAAATAACTCGTCTTCTGAAACCGAATATAAATTTATTACTCCAAAGGGTGAAATTTTTAGTACTCACGGCTGGATTCAAACGAATTGGTACGAAGACACAAAAACCGGATTACTTTCACGAAAAAAAGCGATTAAAGAATTTAATAAGCAAATTCAGACAGAAAAGAAGAATCTTGAAAAACTCCTTTCTATTAAAGATAAATTCGCAATTCAGATCACAGAGCAGAATGCAGCCCTCATTTCAATCAATAAAAAAATCACTGAAATCGAACACGCAGCAGAAAATCATCGGAAAAATATTCTCAATCTACAAATGCAAAAGGATAATTTTGGCGAGTTAAAAACAGAAGCAGATTCTAAACTTTCCAAAATAGGAAATGATTTTAGCGAGATCAATCTGCAATTGGAAAAAATAGAATTGGAAATTAAAAATCTTCCTGAACACGACAGTAAATCCCTCAAACAAGAACAGGATAGGTTTCAAAAAGAACTCTCTCTTTCCAGAAACCGACGATTCAAGATCAATAAAAAACTACAAGATAAAAATATTGCGATTGCTCGACTTGAAAAAGATGTACATTTTTGCAAAGAAAACATTAGTAAAAGCAATCAGACTTTCAAAAATAATTCCCAAGTGCTCGATAAACTAAAAGATTCTATCGAACCGCAAAAATCAAAGATCAAAGATTTGGGAAATGAAACGGAAACATTGGAATTAACGTTGAATAAAAAGATTGAAAAGTTAAATGCAGAAAAAAAATCAATCGTGGATATTGAAAACAGGTTTCATTCGCTAAAAACCGCAACAGAAGATCTTAAAATTCAGCAACACGAATTGGAATTCAAAAAGGACATTCTCTCGAAAAATAAAAGCGAAGCAGAACTTAAAATCCAGGAAACCAAATTGAAGATCGAGCATATCCGCGAGGAAGTTTTCTCTCATCTCCATCACGATCTTACCCATGACGAATCAGACGACTATAAGGAATTGAATTTGGGAACACTCCAAACAGATTTGGGTAAATTCCAAATTAAAATTGAGAAAATGGGTCCGATAAACCTTGCTGCCATAGAGGATTATGAAAAACAAAAAGAGCGTTTTGATTTCCTCCAAAATCAGCAAAAAGACCTGCTTGAATCAAAGGAAAATCTAAAAGAAGCAATTACACAATTAAATGATACTGCCGAAAAAATGTTTTTAACGACTTTTCAAAAAATCAAAGAAAATTTTGAGAAACTTCATTTGGAACTTTTCTCCGGTGGAAAAGGTATATTAAGATTGGAAGATCCATCAGATCCGCTTAATTCAAAAATCGAAATTCTTTCTACTCCAAAGGGGAAAAAATTCACCCATATCAATCTCCTTTCCAGTGGTGAAAAAGCATTAACAGCCATTGCACTTCTTTTTTCGATTTACCTTGTGAAACCAAGCCCATTTTGTATTCTCGATGAAATTGATGCACCTCTTGATGATTCGAATATTGATCGTTTTCTCCAACTCCTTGACAAATTTTCCCAGAAAACCCAATTTATTATTATCACTCATAATAAAAGAACCATTGAAGCCGCAAATTATCTTTATGGAATCACGATGGAAGAAGAAGGCGTTTCCAAAATCGTATCGGTTGATTTGGGTTAAAATGGTGAAACATTTAATTCAGCAAACGGACATAACCGTTTATTTGCAGAATGCGACAAAGCGAATTATCGCCTTCTTTCTGCTGTGTTTATTCTTAATACCTCTCCAACTTTCTTCATATCAAAATAAAGCTGATTCACTCTCTCTCGATTCTCTTTTTACATCTTATCATAAAATGCAATTTATAGATTCCCTTGCTGTAAATGATTCTATTCTGTTGTTTCAATCCCATAAAATATTTTACATTAGCCATAAATTCGTGCATGAAATTTTTGATTATCAGAATATTATTCGATTTAATCAGGATGACACATTATTAGCCAAGGCAATTTTTCTCTGCGGAATAAATTTGCAAAAACAAGATCAAAACCCAGTTGCTTTATCATTTTTCAGAAAAACACATTTCCTTTTTCCAAAAAACAAATATGGAATCCTTGCTCTCAAGCAGGTGGGAGATATACATTTTAAAGAAAAAAAGTATTATCTTGCAAAATCATTTTATTGGAAATTCGTTTTTCACAATACGAATATGAATCAAAAAGCCGACGCATTTTTCCAAATTGAACGTTGTAAATATCACATCGGCTCATATGAATTACCTACGGAAATGTTTAATAATTACATTTCCAAATTTCCCGAAAGCCCTCTTACGCCGCGCCTTTGCTTTGAACTTAGTATTTATTATTATAATATTGAAAAAAAATATAAATCCCTTTTCGAGTTGGAAAAAATTATCACATCATATCCGAGCGTTAGTTGGATGGATTCCGTATATTTTCAAATAGGATTAATTTACAATGATTTCGAGGAGTGGAACAATTCCATTGAAGTCATTACAAGAATGATAAAAAAATATCCTGCTTCCCCTTTGCGAAAATCAGCATTAGACTTGCTTTCTGCAAATCTATTGGCAAAAAACAGCATTTTGGATGCGATTAACAAATTAAATTCCATTATTTACGATTCGCCTGAAAACCAAAGAAATGATTATTATTCTATTCTAATAAAATTATACAGCAAAATGGGGTTGGGAGAAGAAATAATATCAATCTACCACTTAATGATATCAAACGAAACAGACCCGATAAAGCAAAAAATATTACAAGATCAATTAAAGAAAATTATCGAAAAAACTGGACACGATATTAACGACTTTGACTTGTTGGACACACAAAGAAATCAAAATGAAAAATCATAAAATAAAAAATATTTATAGAAATAAAAAAGCCGAAGTGGCGGAATTGGTAGACGCACTGGATTCAAAATCCAGCGCTGATTTTCAGCGTGTCGGTTCAAGTCCGACCTTCGGCACCAAGATCAAAAGGGAGATTCCGACTATCGATCCTTGTTAGTTACCTCAAATAAAAAACTTTTCCGGTCTTAAAACCGTTTCTTTCATTACAAAGATAAATTTTAAGAAAATTAAACTAAATTTTTAAGGAGTTATAATGAAAAAATCAAAAATCATATCTATAGTATTTATTGCTATAATAATTAATCTAATCGCACTCGCTCCAGCACATGCAGTTTCCGAAGCAACTTGTATTTTCCTGATGATTGAACCCGGTTCGCGTGCCGGTGGAATGGGACATTCTTACGTTTCCGTAGCTAATGATGCATTTACAACTTGGTGGAACCCGGGCGGACTTGCAGAAATAGATAACACAGATTTAGGGCTTATGCACTCAAACTGGTTCGGAGATATCTTCGACGATATCTATTATGAATATATGGGTTACACTCAATTTATTGAAAATATTGGTACAGTCGGCTTAAATGTAACATATATGACTTATGGAGAACAAGTTGCCACAAATGTCGGAGGTGAAGAACTCACAAAATTCACCAGTGATGAAATTGCAATCGGTCTTGCATACTCCACCCATGCTGGCTTGGGATGGGGTGTTGGCGTAAACTTCAAAGGAATTATCAGCCGTCTTGCCCCATTTATTCCAAACACTTTCATGAACGGAGAGGGTATCGGTTATGCTTGGGTAATGGACATTGGTGCTCTCAAACGAGATCTAATTATTCCGGATCTCTCGTTCGGGGTTACTTTGCAGAATTTTGGACCTAAAATGAATTACGAAAACTCCACTGAACCTCAACCAATGCCTACCAATCTACGAGTTGGATTTTCATATAAAGTATTGAATTCAAAATTTAATCGCCTGATTGTCTCCCTTGATGCGAACAAGATGCTTGTTGACCCAGATCCAGGTGTTTCTTGGGTAACAGGAATTTTTAAATCATTTTCAGTAGGAGACAGTAAATACCAGTTCGACTCTATAATCCAAAATTTTGGAGTTGAATATACTTATTATAATCTTATTTCTCTCCGAATGGGTTATGTAAATGACGTTGTAGGGCATATACGCGATATGTCTTTTGGTGGTGGGTTGAGATACGAATTTTCCAAAGGCAAACAACTTTCATTTGACATTGCCATTCAACCTGCCGGTGAACTTACCGCAAATAATAAGACCTTTTCAATGGGTCTGAAATTTTAATACAACCTTTCCAGTTGTTAAATAAACAACCCCAGTGGAATAAAAAAGGAAAACTGCATTCCATAGGGCTGGACGAGAACATGGCGAACGCAGAAAAGAGATTAATAATATGTAAATTTCTCCCCGTGAACTCCGTGTGCTCCGTTGTTAATAAACTTTAAAAAAACTATGAAAAAACATTTTCAAATCATTGCTCTCCTCTTACTCCTTCTGTACCTAACACCAATTATGATTTATGGGAAATCTTCTCATTTAAAGATAAAAAAACCAACTACAGAAGCGATGAAATCTGTGGAAGCCCATTCAAAAAAGATAAAAAAACTACCTAAACCAATATTTGATAAATTCTATTCACACAAAAGAAAATCACCTGAGCAGAAACGTCTTTCCGGAGATATTGATGTAAATCTTCTTGTTTTATTAATTGATTTTGTCCCTGACGATGATCCGAAAACAACCGGTAATGGAAAATTCGATTTCGGTAAATGGGACTATTTCGAGATAAATAATGTAATTGATTCTATCCGAACAATTTGCTCTCCACCCCATGATTCCAGCTTTTATCATCAGACAATGGTTGCAATGCAATATTACTATCAAACTGCAAGTCTCGGAGTTTTGAATTCTTTTGATCCTGCCCACGAAATTAATTTCCATTTCAAAATTTATCCAAATCAGGCAGACACAGCTTATTCAATGCCTCATAAAATGGCATATTATTTTCCTGATACTCCGGATTGGGATCTTAAAAACGAACGCTTAATTCAATCCTTTAAAGATGCAATCACTACCGCAGATACAACTGATTTCGCAAATACTCCGGATATAAACTTTTCTGATTACAAACAGATAATGATCATTCATGCCGGTGCTGACTGGCAGCATGATATTTTTGGTGACTCTCCCTGCAATCTGCCGGCAATGTATGTCGAACTCGAAGATGATTCCGTAGCAGTTAATGATGGCACAAAATATATCAAAGCTGCTGCATTTTCACCCGAAACTATTTCGCAGGACTTTTATAAAAGCGATAGCTATATTTTTGGATTCGGTTCAGTTACTGCCGAGATGTTCCATGAATTCGGTCACTCCATCGGTTTTGTCGATCTTTACAACACAACAAATATGTATCCCGCAGTTGGCTATTGGGATATAATGGATAGTGGCGGAAGTGCTTCAGCTATCACAATTGACAGCACGGAAACATCTGTGGACACACTTGTTATCGAAGGTGCTCTTCCAATATTACCTTCAGCTTGGTCTCGATTATTAATTTGGGGAAACGAACTTGAAAATTTGGGAAAAGTTACCACACTCACCTCCCCTTCCACAGGAAATATCACTATAGATGCAGCTGAATTACCTGATGCGGAAAATGCCCAATTCATTAAAATTCCCATAAATGATAAGGAATATTTTTTGATTGAAAATCGTGAAACCGACCTTAACGGAAATGGTGCTCCGGTGATAAAACTCTATTCGGATTCAATTAAAGTTCCAATGTATCCGATTAATGGTGAAACTGACGAATTGAGCTATGAATATGACTATATGCTTCCGACCTATGATGCTTTCAAACAGTCTTATACGAACGGAGGACTTTGCATCTGGCATATTGATGATTATGTCATCTACGATGAAATTGTAACAAGCGGCGGTCAAACTTATTCCAGATTCGAAGCAAATCGGGTTAATGGAAACTATTCTCGTCGCGGAGTAAAATTAGTTGAAGCCGACGGAATTGAGGATATCGGAAATCCATATTCCTATTATCCTTATGGAACTTGCTATGAACCATTTTTCCGCATTAAAGCTGGACAGTGGAGTCCATCCGATCCTGATAGAATCCACAATTTTCGCTTCGCACCGGATACGGAACCAAACACTTTTTCAAATGATGACGCCAATTCTCATATCGAAATTTTTGATATAAGCCATTACGGAACTTCAATGGATTTTAGATTTCAATATCATCTTTGCGATGAAATACTATCCATTAAATTGACTGAAAAATATAATCCATCTAATGAAATATTGGTTTTCAACGAACCTTATTATCATTCACGGAACATTGTTCTTACTTACGGGACATATTCCGATGGTAATGAATCAAAGATAAAAATTTATAATGATTTATTCGGAGAATTCTCTCAAACTTTTCCCAAGGAAATAAAATTTCCCCTTTCTCTTCTTCAAAATGATAATGAATCTAAAATAATCGTACCTTTTGAAGATTCTCTTGCAATTTTGAATTTTCAGCTAAACGAACAACCTGTTTTGTCACAATTCGGTTCTTCAATAAACAAAATGATGAGCGACTCCCCTATCCCGATTTCTGCTGATAAAATTGCCGTCCCTACTGAAAATTCTCTATCAATCTATAAATTGACTAATAACACTCTTACCCTTTTAAAAGAAATAGATCAATCTACAAATAAAATTGCATTTAACGAATCAAAACAGCAAATCATTGCAATCCACTCTCCTCAAAATGTTGCAGTTTATGATACATCTTTAACCTGGTTTGATGAATTTACTCTTCCCGTTGAATTTGGAGATTATTATCCAATTGTTGAGAATACGGAAAATTCCCAGAATATTTTTGTTCAAGATAAATTCGGTTCTGTGTATAAATTTGACGGCTCACTTGATAAGATTTTTGATTGTGAAAATTTTCCATCGGATGAAATTTCAAACATCTCAATCGGTGATGTAAATGATAACGGCATCCACGACATTATTTTCACTGTTGAAAACACGGTTTATGCAATAACAGGTTCCGGTTCTTTGGTCTCCGGTTATCCTCAGTCAATCTACGAGAGCAATTATTCTTCGGATCTTAATTCTATTGTGGGACACGATTTGCTCGCAAATGAAATTTCCCTGATTTTATCAACTGACAACAATTTTACTCAATCCATTTCACAAAATGCCGAATATGACCCATTATATTCTTATGCTTATGGAAAAAGTATTTCCTCACCTTATCTCAATTTGCGAGAGAACAGCTATGATCTTATTATTGCCGAAGGAGATTCTATCTTGAATATTATTTCCTTTAATGACATTCCCGCCGATTCCAAAATATATTGGAATGGCTATAAAAACGGACCGGATAGAGCGTCTTGCTGTAATGTAATGGCAGAAGGTTTACCAGATTCCGTGAACGCGCTTTCTATAATTGCTTTTCCAAATCCCGCAGAGGAAGGTTATGTGCATATTCGCATTCAATCTCCAAATGACGCTTCCGCAAGTATAAAAATCTTTAATCTTGCAGCCGATCTTCTTTTTGAGAATGATATGAGTGTTTTCGCAAATGAAGAAAAAGAATTCAAGTGGAATATCCAAAACATTACTTCCGGAGTTTATTTTGCAAAAGTAAAGGTCGGGAATTCTTCCAAACTATTAAAGATCGGAGTTATAAAATGATGAAACGGTTACTAATCACCCTTCTCTGTCTGACCTTCTTTTTTTCACCCCTTCTTGCCGATAATTCAAAATCCAGATTAAAAGCCGCTTTGCTATCTGCTGCAATTCCCGGAATGGGTGAATTATACGCATCCGGCAAAACCTCCGGTATGATTAGTCTTACATCCGAGGCTCTTCTTTGGCTGGGATACTATGCAAATAAACAGCAAGCCGAATGGGCAAAAAATAACTTTCAGCAATATGCCAGAGCATATTCCAACAGTTCTTATGCAAATCCGGACGAGGATTATTATGACCTTATCCAAAACTACCAATCAAGCAACGTATATAATAACAATGTTCTTATATACGCTCGACAAGGTCTTTACAGCGGCTGGAGCGAGCAAACATATAATCAGTTTGTTAGTAGTTATCTTCAAACGGGTAGCCGAAGTTGGAATTGGGAAAGTGAAGAAAATTTTATTGAGTATGCCCGTTTGCGAGTAGATAGAAATGAATATAATATTATGGCAAAATTCACAATCGGTGCTATGGTTTTAAACCGTATTGTTAGCATGATAAAAGCCGTTCACAGCGTTAATGTGCACAACAGCGATGTTATTAAAACCAATACCGTTTCTTTTTTATATGATATAAATCCAATTAGAATGCACGCCTCATTTTACTTACAAAAACGATTTTAATATTCATGAAAAAAATTAAAATTGACGGGAATTCATTAACTTTAGAACAAATACATCAAATTGCTCGAAACTATACAAAAATTGAACTTACAGATGAAGCGATCTTAAAAGTAAATAAATCCCGTGATTATGTTGATAAAATCATCGAAAACAATCAGATTGCCTATGGAATCAATACCGGATTCGGAGCTTTAAAAGACAAAATAATTCCTAAAGATAAACTTCGATTTTTACAACGAAATTTGATTGTTAGCCATTCGACGGCTGTAGGAAGATATTTCCCTGTTGAAGTTGTTCGGGCAATAATGCTCCTTAGAATCAATTCGCTTGCAAAAGGATATTCCGGAATTCGTCTTTCAACTTTACAAACTCTGATAGATATGCTGAACAAGGGAGTTCATCCTGCAGTTCCCGAACAGGGATCTGTGGGTGCGAGTGGCGATCTGGCTCCTATTGCTCATATAATTTTGGTTTTCACAAAAGGGGAAGGTGATGATACGGAAACTTTTAGCGGTCGAGTAATTTCCGAAGAAAGTTTTGACCGCGACAATCAATTTATCAAAACTATTTCCGGAATTGAAGCAATGCGAAAAGCCGGAATTGAACGTGTTGTGCTCAATGCAAAAGAAGGTTTGGCACTGATCAACGGAACAAATGTAATGACAGCTATTGCTGCTCTGGCAATTTATGATGCAAACATATTACAGCAAAATGCCACTCACATTTTCACCGCAACACTTGAATCACTATTGGGGGTCTCAGACGCATTTTATGATAAAATCCATCAGCTACGAAATCATAACGGACAAATCGAAGTGGCAAAGCAAATAAGAGAGGATTATAGCGGAAGTAAACTTATTGATTCCAGAAATGGTGAAGTTCAGGACAGCTATTCTCTTCGTTGTTTTCCGCAAGTTGCCGGTCCGATAAAAACGACCATTGACAAGGCAGCAAACATAATTGAAAATGAAGCAAATGCAGCGACTGATAATCCCCTTATCTTTCCTGATGCAGAAAGAAATCTGAAAGCCTATTCCGGTGGAAATTTTCACGGGCAACCAATCGCATTTGTTTGCGATTACATGAAAATTGCTCTTTCGGAGCTAGCTAATATTTCCGAGCGACGAATTTTTAAACTAACTTCTCAATTCCTGAGTCATGGATTACCAAGCATGCTTTCGAATGACCCGGGTTTGAACAGCGGAATCATGATTCTGCAATACACGGCTGCCTCGCTTGTTTCCGAAAACAAAGTACTTGCCCATCCTGCCAGTGTGGATTCCATCCCGACAAGCGAAGACGTAGAGGATCACGTTTCAATGGGGACAACCTCAGCGAGACAATTTCGTGAAATATTGGAAAATGTGAAAAAAGTCATTGCCATTGAATACATCTGTGCCTGTCAGGCTTTGGATCTCAGATTGAAAATCAATAATAATTTCAAAGATAAAACACATAAAGAAATTTTCGGAAAGACTACTTTTGAAATCTATAACAAGCTGAGAAATGCCGGTGTAAAATTCTGGGAAGAAGACAGAGTTGCTTATCTTGATATTGAAAAGACAATCGAATTGATAAATAAAAAATTAATTCCGGATAATCTTTCTTAAATTAATAACAAAAACAAAATATAAGGAGTAACATAATGGCAATTGCATTAAGTGGAGCAGATTTAACAATCGAAAAGCTAGTTCGAATCGCTAGAAATAAAGAGAAGGTCGAACTAACATTAGAAGCAAAAGAGCGAATTAATAAATGTCGGGCTATGCTTCAGAAAAAAATTAATGAACACGAAATCATGTACGGAGTCAATACGGGAATCGGCGAATTCTCGGAAGTAGTACTAAACGATGATCAGGTCAAAGATTTTCAGAAATACCTAATCTATAATCATGCTGCCGGTATCGGTGATCCAGCCCCGCAGGAATATGTGCGAGCTGCTATGGTTGGTAGAATAAATGTCCATGCACACGGAAATTCCGGTTGCCGGCTTATCATCACAGAAACTTTGGTAGAAATGTTGAACAAAGACCTCGTGCCTTTTGTCTGCCAAAAAGGTTCTGTGGGAGCTTCTGGCGATCTTGCTCCAATGTCTCAAATCGCTCTTCTGCTTTTGGGTGAAGGAAAAGCCTATTACAAAGGCGAATTACTTGATGGCAAAGAAGCAATGGACAAAGCCGGAATCCAAATTCCCGGATTAGAAGCTCGAGATGGTCTCGCCACAATTAACGGCTCCAATCTTCTTACAGCAATGAGTGCTCTTCTTATTTACGATACCAATCGCTGGTTAAAGCAGGCAGAAATTGCCTGTGCTATGTCCCTCGAAGCACTTAAGGCAAATATGAAACCTTACAGTCCCCAATTACATAAAGTTCGCGGATTCAAAGGAGCTCAACGCTCTGCTAAATCAATTTTAAAAATGGTTAAAGGGGGAGACCTTTATGAAGAAAAACTGAAATGTAAAGTTCAAGATGCTTATTCAATGCGTTCTGCTCCTCAAGTTATAGGCTCCGCTCACGATGCCTTAGCTTATGCTCGTTCACAAGTTGAAATAGAACTCAACGGAGTTGGCGACAATCCTGTTTTCTTTCCGGATGAGAATCTGCAGATTTCCGGTGCAAATTTTCAAGGAACTCCAGTTTCTTTACCAATGGATATGATTGGAGCAGCCATTACTATGGTAAGCGTGATGTCCGAAAGAAGAATGAATAGATTGAATCACCCCGCTCTAAGTGTGGGCTTACCTCCTTTCCTCTCTAAAGGTGCGGGAATGATGTCCGGACTTATGCTTAGTCAATATACCGCAGATATGCAAATCGTTGAACAAAGAATACTCTCTACACCTGCTTCAATTCAATCCATCCCGGCTGCAGCCGATCAGGAAGATTTCGTCTCAATGGGGATGAACACAGCTATAAAAAATTTCCAAATATTGGATAATGCTTACGGCATTCTCGGGATCGAATTTATGGCAGCAGCTCAAGCTCTTGATTTCCGTGATTTTACATTCGGTGATGGCGTTACAAAAGCAAAAGAGATTATTCGCAAACACGTTGATTTCTTAGAAATTGATCGCCCTCTTTACCCAGATCACACTGAGATGCAAAGATTAGTAAAATCCGCTGAAATTCTCGAAGAAGTTGAAAAATTAGTCGGCAGTTTAGAATAAATTCTTATACATTGTGCTCTCATCTGCCCAAACAGTAGGTGAGAGCATATATTTGCAATGAGGTATTTATGAATAAATTTTTATTTTCCTCACCAACAATTCGTGAAAAATTTATTTTCGGAGCATCTAAACCAGACCCATTATCCAAAGATGGGGTTGCTGAATGGATTGATTTTATGAAAAGTAAAAACATTGAACGAATTTGTGTGTTGCTCCAATCCTCCGAATTAGATTCTTATCCAAACGATATTTTGACCATCTATGAAAGTAAATTTGGAACTGAAAATGTTTTACACGCCCCCATCCCTGATCTTCATTTTGCAGATAAAAATTTACTCATCACAAAAATATACCCCTTCCTGATGAATTCAAAAAAAGAGAAAAAAAAGGTGGTTATCCACTGTGCCGGTGGAATTGGCCGCACCGGACACGTTCTCGCCGGATGGCTTATGCTTGAATATCAAATGAGCCTAACTGAAGCGATTCAAGAGATAAAAAAAATTGGGAGAAATCCGCTTGAAGCAATTGAAAAGGGAAACGAAAAATTCAGTGATCTGGAATCACTTCTTAATCTGTAGAAACAATATTATGACTATTTTAATAAAAAATAAAATATCACGGATATTTTACT
>JAYEKN010000297.1:0-11840 GCA_034661015.1 Candidatus Cloacimonadota bacterium | reverse complement strand
TATTTTACTTCAAAAACAAAATGTTATGGCTATTTTACTTCAAAAACAAAATGTTATGGCTATTTTACTTCAAAAACAAAATATCACGGATATTTTACTCCAAAAATAGAAACATTATCATCCAAAAATGAAAAAATTCTCACTTCCTTTAATTTTTATTTTCCTTCTAATTTTTTCCTCTTGCGTTTACTATAATACATTTTTCAATGCAAAAAAATATTATGCAGAAGCTCTCAAGGCAAAAGAACGCAACAATAATGAAATAAACAAAAATATTTCAGACAAATTTAACACAACTATCGGCAAATGTGCATATATTCTAAAATGGTATCCGAAAAATAAATGGGCTGCAAATGCCCTCTTGCTTATGGGAAAATGCTTTTACGAACAAGGTAACTATATAAAAGCACAAATTAAATTTGAAGAATTTGAAGAATATTATCCAAACAACAAATTATTTCCCGAAGCAAAATTGTATCTGGCGAAAACCCATTTGCAACTAAGAGAATTTGAGGAAGCAGAAAAAACATTTAACACGATTTTTTTCGACGATATTTTTTCAGATGTTCGCGATGATGCATATTTCGGATACGCTCAATTTTATTTTAAAAAAAATAATTATACCCGCGCAAATGAGATTTTGTCGGAACTTTTGGAGCAAAAAATCTCTAAAACCACCGAAAATAAGGCTTTGTCTCTGAAGGGGACATTAAATTTCCATCTTAATAATTATAACATTTCAAAAAATGTATTTGATAAAATTCTGAAAAATGACCCCACGAAAAATGAAAAACTTGATGCGAAATTATTTATAGCCCGTTGCTTAATTGCAGAAAAAAACCACAAAAAAGCTCATGAAATATTGGATAAATTGGCTGAAGATGAAACCCGAAAAGAATCCCTACATAAGATAAACCTTTATAACGGTTTTTGTAAAGCCTATCTTGGAAATACTGAAAAATCATTTGAAATGTTCAAACAATTGAAAAATGGAAATAGCGGAAAACCTCTTGTTTCGTTAATTAACTACTATTGGGGAGATGTGTTCTTTTCTATTTTAAACGATTATCAGAATGCCATTGACAAATTTAATTCTGTACAAGAAAAACATGTCCAAAAAAATATCTTTAAAGATTGCTCCGTCAAATTAAAAATTTCGACTTCATTTATTGAAATTAACGATTTGCAGGAACAAAATAAATTTTCGCAAATTGCTGACAAACAATTTATTATCGCAGAATATTATAACTTCGATTTGAATATTCCGGACTCTGCAATTAGTATTTATAACAATATTACAGAAAATTATTTTCTTTATAAAAACCGGCTTGATTCCATGCAGATTATTTACGATAGCCTTTTTGTAAATTCATACCCAATCCCTCTAACTGACAGCACTTTAACGGATTCAAGTATTTCTCTGCAGGATTCAACTCTCCAAAATGGAAAACAGGATACTCTTCTTACCTACCAAATTCCGGATTCAACATTTTTTTTACCCGATTCTACTCAAATTGCCACTGATTCTCTCAAACTTCCGGATACAACAAAAACCGTAATGGATTCTATTCCGAATGCAAAAGAAGCGCACATGTCCAAGAGAGAATTTCAAGAAAATATAGATAAATTGCAGCACATTATTGCTCAATACGACTCAATAATTCATCCCAAAAATTTATTCATGAAATTCTGGACTCTCCTAAAATTGAGCAACGATTCCCTTTCGTCTATAATAATCCTCGACAGTATGAAAATAAATTATCCGGAATCGAAATTTACTTTATCCGCTACAAAAATCACCAAAAATGAATCTTACGAGGATATCCTCTTCCCCAAAGATCCAGCCGAAGATTTATTCCTCAGTTCACTATCATCTTATTACGATGACGCCGATACGCTGAAAATGTTCACAATTCTTGATAGCCTGATAAATTATTACCCCGAAAGCAGTTTTTATCCTAAGGCTCTATATTTCAAATCAATAATTTTATTGAAACATTTTGCAGATACATCTCAGGCTAAACCTCATTTATTCGAATTAAAAAAAAATTTTGCAGATGCAGAATTTGTAAATGAAATAAGCACTTACTTCGATGGTGAAAATTATATTTTTCCTAAGATCGCTTCTACAACGGACACCACCAAAACTATTGAACCTACTCAAATCTTCAATACAACTATTCAAGATAGTGTCAATTTTCCAGATTCATCAAACAATTTTTACAAATCGGAGATTGATAGCCTCCAAGAAGGGAGCATAATAATACCCGATTCTACTGAAAATATCGAAAAGGAATAATTTTTTAAAACTGCGAAAAAACAATTACTGCAAAAGAAATTTTATTATTTTTTCTCTGTGTTTTCCGCCTCTTCTACCTGCCAAATAAAATTTTTTATCAGTTTTTACAGCGGGATTAAATGTTCCTTTTTATTATTCTCAGGATATGCTCTATGATTAAACAAAAAATGAAATCCGCTTTATTCCGAATAAACCCCTTAATAAAAATTTCATTCATCTTTTTTGAACTCGGCTGTATTTATTTTTTTCAGAGTAAAGCCATAACAATTTTCGTGCTCACAACGCTTGTCTTGTGTTTTATTTCCGAAATAAAATTACTCGGCAAAACCGTTTCCACATTGTTAAATATTAGCCCTTTATTGCTATCAATCCTAATTCTCGGTTTTCTTTTTGGGAACGATTATCAAAGCGATTTGAGAATTATTTTCCAGATTATCATTTTAGTTTGCTTTTCCGTCATCCTGATCAACACCACTTCTCCTTACGATCTTTTGCAATCGTTGAAGACTTTTTGTCCGGAGAATCTCTCAGAAAATTTAATTATCTTTTTCTATGGACTCATTTTTTTCTTCAATGTATTAATTGTTCAATTCAAAAACACGATTACCGCATATAAAATCCAAAAGAGTAAAACGCCGGCATTCACCGAATTGCCCGGAATGTTTTCCTCATATATCGAAAAAACTCTTCAAAATGTACATGTATTATCGTTCAAATCTACGAAATTGCTACAAGGTCGCTTTGCAAAAAAACTGTCGATCATTGATAGTATCCCTATCACTCTAATTTTGGTTCAAATTGGTTTTATTCTTAGATGAAAAAATTTTTAATAAATTTCAGTTATGATGGTTCGGATTTCCACGGTTGGCAAGTTCAAAAAAACACAAGAACAATTCAAGGTGTAATGGAAAATGCAGCCGAACAAATTTTCAAATCAAAAGTAACGATCATGGCTTCCGGCAGAACCGATAGCGGAGTTCATGCAATAAATCAATTTGCTCATTTCTCGGCAAAAACACGAATGAAACCGATAAATGTCCAAAAGGCTCTCAACAGTAATTTACCGAAAACAATTTTTATAAAAAAATGTGAATTAGCAGCTGAAAATTTTCACTCTCGCTTTGATGCTAAACAAAGATATTACTTCTACAAAATCACAAAACAATATTCACCCTTTAGCAGAAACTATGCGGTTTTCTTTCCAAATAAAAAAATATACTTGGACAAATTGAACCGAGCAGCAAAATACTTGCTTGGAGAACATAATTTTGAAGTTTTTGCAAAAGACACTTCCCACCTGAATCATTGCAATTGTGAAATTTACTCTGCCGAATGGAAGCAGGATGAAGAAAATTATTATTTCTCTATCTCTGCAAACAGATTTCTGCATAACATGGTCAGACGAATTGTTGGAACTCTCATCAAAATATCCGATGCTGATCTTTCAGATAATTTCATCGAAAG
This sequence comes from Candidatus Cloacimonadota bacterium, assembly GCA_034661015.1. Lineage (NCBI taxonomy): Bacteria > Pseudomonadati > Candidatus Cloacimonadota > Candidatus Cloacimonadota bacterium. The sequence continues at coordinate 8,077 of JAYEKN010000297.1, read as the reverse complement.
CATTCTAACGACACAGGATCATTCTTCTTTGGGAAATACAGCACCTGCACACGGACTTTATTTGGAAAACGTGAAATATTAATACAAAATATTTGACGGGAAAATCGCTTATCTCATTATGCGGTTTATATTTAGAGATAACTTAAAAATGATTATTTACAATCCATCCCAAGAAATTCACTAAGGAGGAAAAATGAAAGTTACGCATTTCAACGAAATTCCGCTTGAGAATGTTGATATTGAAGGCGTCAAAGATACAAAAATACGCTGGTTGATCTCCCAAAAAGACAATGCTCCCAATTTTGCTCTCCGCATGTTTGAACTAGAACCAGGTGGTTTCACTCCTCTTCATACACACGACTGGGAACACGAAGTTTTCGTAATACAAGGCAGCGGAACACTTGTTCTAAAAAATGAGACTATCCCATTTCAACAATGGGACGTAATTTATATAGATCCCAATTTTGAACACAGATTCAGAAATGACGGTGATACTTTGCTCCGATTTTTATGCGCTATTCCTCATAAAAAGGCTCAAAAGGTAAGCCAAAATCCACTTGGAGATTCACCGGTAAACAACTGCTGAACTTTTTTATGAATCTTCTCGCATTTGATACATCCACTACTTATGGCACTATTGCATTCGCTTCAGAAGGGAAAATTATTGCCGAAAATGTTTTCTCAAACCAGAAAACCCATTCTACCAAACTTCTTCCCGCTATCAAAGAACTTTTAAACGATTGTGATGTGTCAATCTCTAAAATTGACGCTATTGCAGTAGGAATCGGACCCGGTTCTTTTACCGGTCTGAGAATTGCCTTATCCACTGCAAAAGGAATTTGTTACGGACAAAAAATACCTCTTATCCCGATTTCAACCCTAACTTCCCTCGCAAATAATATCGCCAATCCTGCCTATCAAATTTGCTCTGTTCTAAATGCAGGTAGAGAACAATTTTTTACAGCTCTTTTTTCATCGTCTTTAGATGAAATTGAAAAGCCGCAAATTGTGGAGAAGAAAAATCTATTTAAAGATTTTCAAAAAAAAACGATATTGGTCGGACCACCTCTCGATGATCTCAACTATAGGTTAAAATCAAATCGCAAGAATATTCTTTTCACACCCTTCCATCTCAATTTCCCTCGAGCTTCATCCATGATAAATTATATTATCACAAAAAAAATAGAAATAAATTATAATTATAAACAAATTGCGGACATCCAACCATTATATCTTCGCAGAGCCGCAGCAGAAGAAAATTTTAAAAATTAAAAACATATTACAGGAGAATTATGCCAAGAAAATTTCATAACCCCTACCTTTTAAAAAATTTGTTAAATAAAAAGGTATTAGAACTCCACGAAATCGCAAGAGAACTCGGAGTTAAAAATTATAGTATCATCTCAAAGAAGCAGCTAACGTGGGATATTTTGGATACTCAAGCTGCAAATCAAGGATTGGTTTTCACAACCGGAATTATTGATATCACGAAAGATGGTTTTGGCTTTTTGCGTTCGGCAAAACGAAACTATACCAGCGGATATAGCGATATATACGTATCAAAAGCACAGGTAAAAAAATTCCGTATTAAGCAAGGTCATATGATTTCCGGACCGGTTCGTTCACCCAAAGAAGAGGAAAAATATTTTGCGCTTATCCGAATTGACGCCATTAATGGTGAACCACCTATAAACGCTGTTCGTCAGCCACCGTTCGAAAAACTTACCCCTCTTTATCCAGATAAAAAATTCAATCTGGAATCTGATCCAAATGACTTTTCCACTAGAATTATTGATATGTTTACTCCCATCGGAAAAGGTCAACGTGGATTAATTGTTTCTGCTCCCCGAACAGGAAAAACAGTATTGATGCAAAAAATTGTAAATGCTATTCTGAGAAATCATAATGACACGCATGTTATCGTTCTTCTTGTTGATGAACGTCCTGAAGAAGTTACTGAAATGAAAAGGATAATCGAACCAAATAATTCCGAAGTTGTCAGTTCAACTTTCGATGAAACAGCTCATCATCACGTCAGGCTTGCGGAAATGGTAATTGAAAAAGCAAAAAGAATGGTTGAATTTGGTAAAGATGTAGTAATATTATTGGATAGTATCACAAGACTTGCTCGTGCCTACAATACTCTTATGCCTGCAAGCGGAAGAGTTCTCTCGGGTGGTGTGGATGCAAATGCTCTTCATAACCCAAAACGTTTTTTTGGGGCTGCCAGAAATACGGAAGAGGGTGGAAGCCTCACAATTATCGCGACTGCCTTGATACACACCGGTAGCAAAATGGATACTGTAATTTTCGAAGAGTTTAAAGGCACAGGCAACATGGAACTTGTTCTTGATCGTTCAATTAGTGACTTACGCCAATATCCTGCTATTGATCTCATCACTTCCGGAACCAGAAGAGAGGAGCTGCTTCTCTCCGAAGATTTTCTCAATAGAGTGTTCATTCTGAGAAAAATATTAAAATCCCAAAGTCCCTACGACGCAATTCAGATGCTTAAAGATAAAATGGCTAAGACCACCAGCAACCGTGAATTTTTGAGTTTGATGAGTCAATAGACGCCTTTATTATTTTTTTCAAAACATCAGTGTTTTCGAATGCTGATGTTCATATTTTTCTACAGTTAGAGTTGCCGTCTATGAAACGCCTATTCTTTTTACTGATCAGTCTAATTTTCTCAACATTTTTCTTTTCTTATATTTATGCATATACTGTCTCTGATGCTGAATTGTTGATGAAGAAAAATGATTATGGGAATGCAAAAAAAATCCTCCTTAATATTTTGTCAGAAAAACCTGCAAAAGAGATAAAAATTAAAGCATGGTTTTTACTTTCCGAATGTGTAACTTCCCCAACTGATGCAAATTACTATCTAAAAAAAATCATTTCCATATCTCCGGACAAATATTCTTCCGAGGCGAATCTTAGAATGGGCAAAAACCTTTTTGCTAAAAAAAAATTTAAAAAAGCCAATGCCTGTTTTGAAAAAATCATAAATGATCCACATTCAGAATATTTTGAAGAGGCTCTTTTTTGTTCCGCAGAATCATATTATCATTTAAAGAAGTTTTCAAAAGCAATAATACGATATAGAAATTTTTTTGAATTCGGAAAAAAAGAATCCACTCTGGAATTATCGCAGATAATGATTGGAAATTCTTATTTTAAATTGGAAAATTATTCTTCTGCTATTGCAGCTTATCAAAAAGCACTTGAATCTGCAAAGGGAACGAACACAGCCCCATTCATTCTTTATCATATTTCTCAATCCTATGAAAAAATATCTCAATACAAAAAGGCTATGAATTCCTATAAAAAAATTATTAACGATTATCCTTACAGTCAGGAAAAACCATTGGCAGAAAACCGGGTCGTTTATCTCACGGAACACGGTTATCATGACTCATCTCTTAAAATGCCGGATATTACAATGAAATTAGAGGATTCATACGTTGTTCAACTGGCTGCATTTTTAAAAAGATCGCAAGCAGAAATTTCAATCAACAATTTTCAGCATAAAGGTTACGAGACCAAAATTTATGAAAAAATTATAAATGGGAAACAATATTTTTGCGTTGTTTTGAAACCTTTTCACACTTTTGATGAAGCAAAATACCAAAAATTAAAACTGAAAAAAGCCGGAATAGATTCTTTCATTTTTAAATCTAAATAACTTTTCAGATTACAATGACAAAAAATTCACAACCAAAACACACGCCCCTAATAAGCCAATTTCTAAAAATAAAGAAGGAACAACCCGACGCACTGCTGCTTTTTCGTATGGGAGATTTTTACGAAACATTTTTTGATGATGCAAAAAGAGCGTCTAAAATCCTCGGTATCACTCTGACTACACGCGATAAGAATAAAGCAACCGGTGTTCCTCTTGCCGGTTTCCCTTATCACGCTTTGGATACGTATCTAAAAAAATTATTAGATAATGGGATCAAAGTTGCAATCTGTGAACAAGTTGAAGATCCAAAAAAGACAAAAAAATTAGTGAAAAGAAAAATCGTGGAAGTTATAACTCCCGGAACAATCCTGGAAGATAATTATTTAAATAGTTCGAATAACAATTTTTTAACTTCAATTTTTCCGGAAAACGACAAATGGGGAATTGCTTCAATTGATATTTCTACCGGAGAATTTTCTTGCACCGAGATCAATGCCAAAAACCTCATTGATGAGCTGGTTCGAATTCATCCTTCTGAAATTCTTATTCCTGAAAATCAAATAAGTAATATCGAAAAAAGAATGCGAGGATTTTACAACCCGGTTTTTACAGAATATGAATCGTGGCGATTTGATTTCGTTGAAGCTGAAAATATTCTCAAGCAACATTTCGCAGTTGCTTCTTTGGATGGCTTCGGACTGAAAAGCAACTATTTGGCGATATCAGCCGCAGCTTCCGTTCTGTCTTATATTCAGGGCTTAAAGGGTGATGAAAATAATCATCTGACAAATATCACTTTTTATTCAGCTGAGAATTCTTTGCAAGTGGATTCAATCTCCCGCCACAATCTGGAACTAATTAAATCTATCCAAACTAAGGAAAAAAGTGGGACTTTGCTTGATGCGATCAACAAAACGAATACCCCTATGGGAAACAGATTGCTCCAGCATTGGCTTTTAAATCCCCTTATCGAAAAACATAAAATTGAACAAAGATTGAATGCAGTAGAAGAATTACTAAATAATGAGCAAATAAAAAACGCAATCATTGAGATCATTAGTGAAATTGGTGATATGGAGCGGATCATCGGTAAGGTGGGAAGCAAAAAGGTTTATCCCCGAGATTTAAACGCTTTGAAAGAATATCTCCAATTTGCACATCCTCTTGCTGATATTCTAAAAATCGTAAAATCGGAATTATTATGTGACCTTCATAATTCAATTCAAAATTTTGATGAGGTGGTTTTACTGATTGATAATGCGATCTGCGATGAAGCACCTCCCACAATCACTGCCGGTGGGATTTTTAAAGAAAACTACAATAATGAACTTGATGAATTACGTTCCATCAGCAAAAATGGAAAATCCTGGATTGCAAAGTTAGAATCCGAAGAGCGAGAAAAAACGAAAATTGAGCGGCTAAAAATAAAATTCAATAATGTCTTTGGATATTTTATCGAGATTAGCAATAGGCAAACTGACAAAGTGCCGGAATCCTACATCCGCAAGCAAACTTTGGTAAATTCGGAACGGTATATTACTCCTGAATTGAAAGAATACGAAAATAAAGTTCTCGGGGCAGAAGAACGAATCAAACAAATAGAGCATTCGCTTTTCAATGATATTCGCGAAAAAATGATCAAATTTATCAATCGAATGCAAAAATTTACTACCATTATTGCAAAATTGGATGTGCTTACAAATTTCGCTCAACTTGCCTATTATAATAATTATGTAAAACCAACAATTTCTAATGATACGGAAATTATTATCAAGGATGCCAGACATCCCGTCGTGGAAAAATTGATTTCTGAAGAAGAATTTATTCCAAATGATATTTACCTCAACAACAAATCTGACCGCATTCTTTTAATTACCGGTCCAAACATGGCGGGGAAATCAACTTATCTGCGACAGGTAGGATTAATCGTTATCATGGCTCACATCGGCTGTTATATTCCGGCTTCCAAGGCAACTATAAGCATAACGGATAAAATTTTCACCCGAGTTGGGGCTTCGGATAATCTGGCACTTGGGCAAAGCACCTTCCTTGTAGAAATGATCGAAACTGCAAACATACTTCATAATGCCACTCCGAGAAGCCTTATTTTACTTGATGAAGTGGGAAGAGGAACGAGTACTTTTGACGGACTCAGCATTGCTTGGGCTGTTGTGGAATATCTGCATGAAAATCAAAAAATCGCTGCCAAAACCCTTTTTGCTACACATTATCACGAATTAACCGAATTGGCAGACCTTTTTGACGGTGTAAAAAATTACAACATCACTGTTAACGAATGGAAAGATAAGATCATTTTTCTACGAAAAGTTCTTCCGGGAGCAGCCGACCAAAGTTATGGAATCCAAGTCGCCAAACTTGCAGGAATTCCGAATAAAGTGATAGAACGCGCCAAAGAAATTCTTTCTGAATTAGAAAAAAATGAACTTACTACAACCAATAAAGTGGAACGAACAAAGCGAAAATTGAAGACCAATATTCAAACTGATTTCCTCGATTATCTTTCAAATAAAGCGAGTGAAAAAAACGATATTCTCGAAAAATTACATAAGGTTGATATAAACAATCTATCTCCACTTGAAGCCCTAAATTTTCTGTCGGAGATTAAAAAAAAACTGTAACCTTGCCCTATTTCCTTCGCTTCCTAAGCAGTCCCGTCAGTTTTCTAAATTCTAATTTTCAAGCACCCACCATTTTCTCGTTCCCATCCGCCAACTGGCGGATGGGGAACGATCTTTTTCTTCAATCCCTAGCTTGGAGAAAAAAACTATTCAAAAAAAAACATCATCCCAATTTCGTGCATTCCAAAATTATTTACAAATAATAGATTTACTTTTCTTGACAATACAAAGTAAGATTAAATTTTTACTTGAAATGAATAATTTTTTATGGAAGGTTTAAATTTATGTCTAATAAAATTTTAAAACTATTTATAATTGTTCCTATTATTTTTTCAATCTCGCTTTCTAATTGCGCCAAAAAAAAGATTAGTCGCGTAGATGTTCTCATTTCCGATTTGGACTATGTGGATAAATATATACAAATTGATGCTGCTACCGAATTGGGAACAATTGGTGATCCGGTTGCTGTTGAACCGCTAATCACACTTCTTACAGATCCACATCCGGAAGTTAGAGTTGCCGGAATTACTGCTCTGGGATTGATTGGGGATCGGCGCGCTGTCGAACCGCTGATTCAATGTTTTAAAGATAAAAACACAGGTGTGCAAAAAAACGCAATTGATGCCCTTTTAACTATGGGTAATGCTTCTGTTGATCCTCTGATAATCGGACTTGATGATGAAGATTGGCATGTGCAGCAAAGTTGTGCAGAAACTTTGGGAAAAATAAAAAACAGAAAAGCTGTTCAACCTCTCGTCAATCTATTAAAAGCTAAAGACGGTGATGTTCGCCTTGCAGCAGCAGAATCTCTTGGAGAAATCGGTGATCCCCGAGCTGTAAAACCCTTAAAAGCCCTTCTCGAAGTTGAAGTAAAATTAAAAAACTGGAGTCAGGTTACTTCCATACAAGATGCAATAGAAAAACTGGAATAAATATTTTTTTCTGAAGTGTTATGATTACTATGTAATTAATTAAAATGAATTTAGATAAAGCCATCAAGAAAAAAAAGGTAAAAAAAATCATAAAATACTTAAAACATCATAAGGTGTTTTATCGGGTAAAAGCTGCCAGAGCTCTTGGTAAAATAGGGGATGAAAGAGCCATTGAAGCTTTGGTCAAATCCTTGCGGGATTTTTACGGAAGTGTAAAAACAGCAGCAGCCCAGTCTTTGATCAAAATTGGAAATCCGGCAATTGATATTTTAACCGAATCCATTCAAGATGATGATTGGTTTGTCAGAAGAGAATCAGCGAGAATATTGGGACTGATTGGTGATCACAAAGTAATTCAATACTTGGTGGAAGCTACCAGTGATAATGATAGTAGTGTTAGGATCGAAGTAGCAATTGCATTGGGAAATTTAAAAGCACCAGAAGCTGTAGATTACCTTCTCAAAGATTTACGTGATGAACATGGAAATGTGCGAGTTGAGGCTGTTATTGCTCTTGGAAAAATCGGAGATCGAAAAGCCACACGCCCCCTGATCCTTGCTGCAAATGATAATTACGTTCCTGTAAAAGAAGCATGCGCCAAAGCATTTGGTCAAATCGGTGATCCGGCAGCTGTGGATAAGCTGGTCGAACTTCTGGATTATCCCCATGGAAATGTAAGAACAAAAGCAAAACGGGCCCTAACAAAAATTGGAAGTGCTGCCTTGATGCCACTAAGAAATGCTGTGTTTACACACTCTTACGGGGGAAAAACTGCTGTACAGGAAACAATAGAATTGATCGAAAGAGGATGAGAACCA
>JAYEKN010000296.1 GCA_034661015.1 Candidatus Cloacimonadota bacterium | reverse complement strand
AGCTTCCTCTCAAATTAAGAAGAATGGTGGAATCATGGGTCGAAGCTCATGAAGAAGAATTGCTGGAGCAATGGGAAAATGCAATGAATAACAGGTTAGTTACAATTGTAGGATGAAATTATGAAATGGAAAAAATGGTCAAAATTTGCAAATAACGAATCAAATTGGCAGAACCATCAAGAAAGAGGTTTGCTGAAGGCTGAATATTTGAGAGATTATGTTTTACGTATTTGGTTTGAAGAAGATTTGGATATTTCAATCTATGAATTGGATTTCTATCCTCTGCTTTTAGGAGAATATCCCGGTGAGGTTCTGTTGCCGCTTAGAGATAAAAAACGGTTTCAAAAAGTCAGCGGTGATTACACGCTGATATGGTTGAATTCGGAAACCGGTGATTATGATGAAAAAGCAATTGACATCGCACCGGAATGTATTCGTTATTTTTGTGAGAACTATGGTAAAGAAATAAAAATTCCTCAAAAAAAAGCGGCATAAGGAGCAAAATTTTGCAATTGAAAGTAGGGACCTGTGCATAATGCTGATTATTAATAAAGTATGATCTTCCTCTCTGAAGGTCGGCAAGAAGTCGTGATTGAAAAGTTGTTACTGGTTGATTCAGGCATTAATACCCTTGGGGGGGGGATAAAGTACAGTAGTCAGGGCAGGATATTCATAAAAATTAGGGTTTGAAAAAAAATAATTGTACTTTTTCACACGGAGTGCCTTAAAGTACACTGCTTTCGTAATAATAAAACATATTGGAATAATAAGGTATTCACTCGATTTGTTTTAACCTATATAATTCATACTGCGGAGAAATAGCCAATGCTCTAATGTCGTGTGAAGTAATTGCTGACCCGAAAGGCTTGAGGAAAAAATGAAAAAAATAGAATTGAACGGCACAACCCTTAGGATTGTGTCGACCCCGCAACCAGGAATATCAAGACACAGCAAACTTGGCGGGGTCGATCTCAATCCATTGTTCAATAAGCCCGGTATCCAAATTTTGATATAAGGGTTTTGCTTCAGATGATTCAAGTGAGGAACCCCACCGGAGTGAGATAAACTCCAGTGGGATGATGAAAAAAAAGTGAAACTCTCCCAGAATTTGAAGTTAAATTCAATTTTCGTTAATTTGTTCTTTGACATTTTGTAAAAAAACGACTGTTCTCAGACTCGTTTACGCATCTGTCCTGTGTCGCTTATGCGATAATAAAAGCAACAAGTTTAGAAACCGTCTTAATTCATGGCATTATTATCCAGCCCTGGCCGGAACCATCTGAAAAGGCAGAACTGAACAGTAGTACTTCATTTCTCCGCCACATTTGGGACAGGCGATTATCGATACAGTTTCAATGCTGACATCTGCTGTTGCCGCTTCCAGTCCATATGTTTTTTCCATAATTGTTTT
>JAYEKN010000295.1:27750-28991 GCA_034661015.1 Candidatus Cloacimonadota bacterium | reverse complement strand
TCATAAATTTAATGATTTCTTTTTCAGGATCGGGTTTTCCCAATATTGCCGAAATTACTGCTATTCCGCTTACCCCGGTTTGCAAAACTTCAAAAGCATTGTTTAAATTGATTCCGCCGATGGCAACAATCGGGATAGAAATATTTTTGACAAGTTCCGATAATTTTTTTGTTCCAATAGCAGGTGGTGTATCCAATTTCGTTGTCGTTGCAAAAACAGGACCTATACCGAGATAATCTGCTCTGTTGTTTTCAGCCTTTTGCGATTGAATCAGATTTATTGAACTAACACCGATTATTTTTTCCGGCAAATGTTTTCTTGCTTCTGTATAAGCAATATCACTCTGACCGATATGCAAACCGTCTGCACCGGATTCTAAGGCAACTTGTAAATTATCATTCATGATAAATAATGTATCGGTATTTTCGGTAATCGTGGCAATTTTTTTTGCATTTTTCAACATCTCGGGATGTGATGCGTTTTTATGCCGGTATTGAATTATGCGGATTCGATGTTTCACAGCAAGTTCAGCTATTTCGCCAAATTTGTCGGTAAAACCACCATCAATAATAAGATATAAGCCAATTTTGTTTTTCATATTTTCCTTTGGGATAGGACACAGATGAACGCTGAAAAAACCGGATTCACACAGATTAAATATTAATGTAAGGCTGGACTCTAAACAATCATTTCCCGACTTTTTTAATAAAAAAAAGCCGAACAACATAGGATGCTCGGCAAAACTTCTTCCCTTCGTCGGAATTACCCGAATCAGGTTCCAAGGGTATGATCTCAGCTCATACGAGCACCCCGAAATATATGCCACGAAAAAATTCAGATGGCTTACCTGTGTCAAATATAGTAAATAAATTCTACAGGAATGGTTTAAATTTTTTTATCGGGAGTTGGACAATAGCCATTTCCAAATAGGAAAAATATGAACTTGAATTCCGTCAACTTCAATTTCATCTTTCTGATTATAGGTTAAAATATAACCTTCCTTAACTCCTATTTTGATACATCCCAATTTTAATCCTCGAAATTCTCCAATTGATATTTATAAACAGCAATACAAAATAGGAATCGCTGTTTATAAATGTCAATAAAATCAAAAAATAGTTTCAAAAATAAAAAAGTGATTGATAGCAAGCGAAAATTAATGGTTTTTCCCCCCTAGTAAAAATCTCAATGAAAAATGAGAACAATTAAAAACACACAAATATTGACAATAGAAATAAAAT
>JAYEKN010000295.1:24531-27650 GCA_034661015.1 Candidatus Cloacimonadota bacterium | reverse complement strand
GTGCTTTTCGTTTTATTGCGTTCCCAAGCTGGGGCTTGGGAACGAGAATAATGCTGGGTGCTTGGAAACGGGAACCGCTTAATTTAAGATTAAAATGCGTTTTGAATATTAACGAAACCCAAAATGGATATATCGATGAAGAAAAGTTGCGATATTTCTGTTTTATTTGTTTTTCTTTGTGCCCTTTGTGAACTTTGTGTTTAATCAATTTTAATATGAAAAATAAAAAACTTCTCTTCCACGTTTGTTGTGCTCCATGTTTTGTGGCACCCTATTTCCATCTCAAAGATGAATTTGATCTGATGGGATTCTGGTATAATCCAAATATTCATCCTTACACGGAATATGCGAAGCGGTTGGAAGAAGTGAAAAAATTTGAAAGAAAGGAGAAATGCAGAATTATTTATAAAGATGAATACCAACTTGAAAAATGGTTGCAAAACGTGGTTTTTCGAGAAAACCGCCGATGCGATTATTGTTATTATGACCGATTGCTAAATACGGCAATCTACGCCAAAAGAGGAAATTTTGATTATTTTACTTCCACGCTTTTATACAGCAAATTTCAGCAACATGAAAAAATAATTACGATTGGAAATGATCTGGCAAAAAAATACGGAGTGAAATTTCTTTCGCGTGATTTGCGTGAATATTGGAAAGAGGGAATTCGACTTTCCAAAGAAAGAAATATGTATCGTCAGCAATATTGCGGTTGCATTTATAGTGAAAGAGAACGGTATTATATAAAGAGGTAATTGGAAATGAATGAAGTCTGTTACGGGAATGATCAGTAACAGTTCATTTCTATTTAGAGTCTGTCCGTAAAGTATAGATTGGACGCAGATGAACGCTGAAAAAAATGATTTACGCAGATAAAAAATTTAATTACAAAGAGATTAGTATCAGCGCCTGCCCCGTTGAATGCTTTGTATTTTAATATTCAACAGGGGTTTATCTGCCGAATCAGTGTTTTTCTGCGTCGAATCATTTTGCCAAAACCCGTTGATAAAATAGTAGTTTACGGATGGACTCTAAATCAGCTTGCAAAAACAGAATCTTTAAGTGATTCTTTTCGAAATACATATTTTTTACAATTATTAATCTGCTGCAAACATTGGCACAATTATTGTTCTTAGAATCACAAAACCGAAGACTTTAGCCATACGTTTGGAAATGACTTCGGTAAAGCCTCAAGTATGAAAGGTTAATATTATATGAAAAAGAGAATAATCATCCCTCTTATTTCGCTCATTATCTTGATGTGTGCGAACTCATTTGCTGAAACATCAGCAACTTTGACTTTCTACAAACGGAAATTATTTCCCATACCTTCTAAGGAAAAACGGACTTTAAATATTTTTCTTTCTGATTCAACCGGAACAAAAAATTTTAGTTTACAAAGAATAGCCTCTTCGGATACAATTTATCTCACTTTCACATCAGCAGAGAAATGGGAACTGAAAAAATATTATAAAAAATTCAAGCAAAAACTATTTATAAAGCAGGAGAATAAGGAAATACCACCAATTAGAATGATTGAAATTAAAAAGGGAAAGAAAACTGAAAAACTAATTGCCACTTTTCAAAGGCATGACCTTTCCGTAAAAGAGCCATTCAAATTGTGCTTCAAAAAAGAGTGCTCCGGAGAGCTAAAAATCCCTCCGCTACCTCTTACTTTTGAGCAGGAATATATGGCATATTATGTCGAGGGACAGGATTCGTATCAATCAGGTAATTACTTACAATCTTATGAAAAATTGCAAATGTTCCTTTCGGATGAAAATAAGATAAAAAATTTACCATTCTTTTTTGATGCAACCGAACTTCTCAGAAATTCGATTACAAAATATATTACTTCAGAAAACGAAAAATATAACCTTCTTCAACAGGAATTTGCAAAAAATTCCGATGAATCCTTCAAGCAAGATTTTGAAATTTTTAAAAACGAAATTGAAATTACCCGGCAGACTTTTTCTCCATATTTCCAATTTTATGATGATAAGAACGATTCAATAATGGTTCAAAACCTCAACGCTTTAATTTCCAAATCCGATAATCAAATCCGAAATATTGATAATATGATCCGCAACCGCAAACTATCAATTTTTCGAAAATCATATTATGATAACAACGAGTTTTCAATTTATATAGAAACGCTAACTCGGATGCTTTGTTTTACGGACACCATTTCGATGATTGATACTCTGTCTCTGAACATTTCACTTCTCGAAAAACTGCCAGAAATAGAAAATAATCTTAAAGAATTGCAGCTATATAATAAATTCGCTGAAATAATTTTATTGTTAAGCGATAACATCAAACAAAATCACTATGTTTTGGGAAAATCCGCAATGGACAATCTGTTTGGTCAGATTGATTCGGAAAAGCAACCCTATTATAAAATTCTCTGTGCCTTCAATTCCCTATGTAATAATAATCGTAATCTATTTTCAAAATACATAACAGAAGCATATTGGAAATGCACGGATGAGAATTTGCTGAAAAATTTAGAATTCCAAAATTTGTCAATAAGAGCAACCTCGCTTGGCATATCAGAATCCGCTTTGCATGTGCTAAATCAATCGCTACGATATTTTATGAGCAAAGATAACACGCAAGCATTTGCCGGATTTCAAAAAGCAAAGTCCCTCTCAAACAATTTTTGTCTCCCCCTTTACTATCTCGGGATAATCGAATTCGGCAAAGGTAATGTGTTTGTAGGAATAGCAGCTATGAATGAGGCTATTGAGAAGTATCCCGAATTCATTGCTCCTCGCAAATTCCTGATAGATCATTATATGGAAACTCATCAATATTCGAAGGCACTTTTCGTGGCGAATTCTGCGATTAACAAACTACCAATCTGGCATTTCTACTTTTCCAAGGCAAATATTTTGGCAGCGATGGGTAAGTATCCGGAGGCAATTGACATCTGCGAAATTTGTCTGCAAATAAATCCCTATGATTTTTATGAATATTTATTCCTCGGTGATCAGAGTTTAGAGATTGACGATCGGCATGCAGCTAAGGCATATTATTCAAAAGCTGCTGAAATTTTACCTGATAATCCCCAATATGAAAAACGAATGAAAGCCTTTAAGGACTAATTAAATATGAGC
>JAYEKN010000295.1:5406-24431 GCA_034661015.1 Candidatus Cloacimonadota bacterium | reverse complement strand
TCAGAGTTTAGAGATTGACGATCGGCATGCAGCTAAGGCATATTATTCAAAAGCTGCTGAAATTTTACCTGATAATCCCCAATATGAAAAACGAATGAAAGCCTTTAAGGACTAATTAAATATGAGCCACGAAAATAAGAAAAACACCACGGATATTTTACTCCAAATCAAAGAAAAAACATCACGGGTATTTTACTCCAAAGCAAAGGAAAAAATATCACGGATATTTTACTCCAAAACAAAGGAAAAAATACCACGGGTATTTTACTCCAAAACAAAAGAAAAAATATCACGGATATTTTATTCCAAAAAAAAGGAAAAATTGCAGTATTTATCAATCTCCGCTTTAATTATTCTATCAATATTCCTCTGCTTTGATTCCACTTTTTGTGAAGAATCATACTTGATAGATCACCTCAACGTATATAATGGAATTACCGAGCAAACCGAATTCAATGCCGGAGATGAAAATTATGAAGTTAATAAGATTGCCAAACTCCAATTTTTTTATGACAATAAATATCATCTCAGGAAGAAAATAATTTTTTATCAAGATGGTGATATTCAGAAAAATTATCTCTATGAAAAAGACAGTATAAATCGCATAAAACGATCAAGCAATATTGGTGAAAGCATTGAGTATTATGACAAAAATGGCAAATTAACTTGGACTGAATTTTATTATTTAAACGGGCTTATTTCACAAGAATATTATAACATTTGGGAAAAATTGTATTTATCCGAGAACTTATATCCTGACGGTAAAATTGAAAAAATATTTTATAACAAAAAAAATAAAATCGGAAAAAAAGAATATATAGATAGAAATTTAACTATAATTTATTTTTATGAAAAAAATCAACTTGTCCAAAAAACTACGATTGAATCCGATAGCATAAAAACCGAGGAATATTTTGATGATCTGGGAAAATTGTACAAAACTGAATTTCTCTTTGCAGATGGAAATAAGGAAATAAAATTCTATAACCTCAAACGGAAAGTAGTCTATGATGAAGATAAATATTCGATTGGCCATTTTGATGAAAACGGATTTCTCGAATTGAGGGAAATATTCTTCCCGAGTGGACAGGTTCAAACGGAATTTTTCGCGGAAGATTCACTTATTCGGAAAGAAATTATATTTGCTGACAGCACAAAACAAATTCACTATTTTAAGGGTGGAGAATTGATAAAGATTGAGGATGAATAGGACATTACTAATTTTCACTTGTTCCTAAGCCATCCCGAAACCTTCCAAAGAAACTAAATATTTCATTCAACTTTCCCAAAATTTTTTCACAATATTTGACAAACATTTTTGTCCTATATCAATTCAACACAAAATATAAAGCGTAAAATTATTAAAAATTTATAGGAGTATTGTGGGAATTAAATTATTTGGTTTTTTACCAAATGCAGTTTGTAAAGTTAGGGGAAACTATCTTTAAATTAATTGAAAAAATAAATAAAATTCAACTTTCACTTTTCCCCTTTCCCTTTTCACCTAATATGTTTTACATTCATAATTTAAAATTTTCCATTATACATTATTCATTATCTACCCCCCCCCCCCATTTTGTTCCCCACAGGTAAGTTACAAGCATTTACTCCCAATACCAATCTTTCTTACATATTTTTGTATTTTAAAAAACGATGCAATTTATCAGCATAAAATAGGCAAACTCGATTTATATATTTTTTATGAAAATACTTTTTTTGGGGAGAGAAACAGGTTCATCTGGCAATCCTTTCCAACACTGATAGTACTCCTCGGTTGGAAAGTTTTGAGGATACTCTGTTTTAGAGGAAATGTTGAATGAAAAAACGTAACAAAGCAGAATTAAATTATTTTTAATAAATATGATAACCCGAAAAAAATTATATAAAATCTTAAGGTGATTTAATATGAAGAATTTTATCATAACAATTATGTTATTAATATTGATATTAATGACCGCAACATCAACATTTGCTTGGGATGCAGAGATTCAGATACATACTGCCTGCAGATTAACTGAGTTAGAAATAAAATTAAATCCATATGGTGATACTTACTGGCTACATAAGACTGGTGAAAATCCACAAAATCCATATATTCATTATGCAGAATTGGTTCACACATTCACATATTATTCCAATGAACCTGAACCCGAAACAAATAACTGGTTTGATATAGAGTTTAATGTTGAAGATCAGTTTGATGAGGCCTATGTTCAAGTTTTTGGATATTTCTGGATTAATGGTTGGCAAGAGTGGGCTTCAGCAAGTGCCGGAAATATAGATCCCAACGAACCTTCTATAACTATACAAGTGATTTCAATGTATTATAATTTTCCACCTAATATACCATATGATTACGAGATAACAATGGTGAATGATTTTGATGAAGCATTTGATGCTGATTTATATATTGATAATAATCTAATATTTGAAGATCAGATAATATTGCAAGGTATTAATACTTTTACCGAATATGAATTCTATGCAAATGAAACTGCAAACTTGAATGGTAATTATATATGTTTTTACGGACAAAATATACCAATAACCGGTGAGGGTGAAACAGAAGCAACATATGATGATCTTAGTGGTACGCTAACCTTTACTCTTGTATTGGATGAGCTGCAAGGTGAAATTCCAGATTACACTTACCGAATCACCCAGCTCCCTACCGGCTGGAACTGGGTTTCATTTCCTGTGATGGATGATGATTTTAATGATCCACTACAGGATATCCTCGAACCGATTATTAATAATGGTTTGATACAAGTTCAACATGAACAAGATCGGATCTATAAAGATTTACAAGATGATTGGCAAAATGATATAGGAGATTTCCAAAGCATTGATGGTTATAAGATCGAGATGCTTTCTAATAGAAGTTTAGAAGTTGCCGGCTGGTGGGAAGGCTCAACTACACCAATTCCGTTAGAACCTAATCCTGGAAGTCACTATTTTGGGGACAATTGGGTTGGGTGTTTTCTGCCCTATTTGATTTCTTTTGATGATGCTTTTGAGGGAATATGGGATAATTTAAAAAGTGTCATTGCTGAAGATTGGTTTTATTTTAAGCCAATAAAAGAACCGCCCCCTACTATTCCTCCTCTTGATTTTACTGTTAATTCCGGGGAATTATATATCATAGATGTTGATGAAACTTGTACCCTATACTGGGAAGAATCTGAGCAAAAAGATCCTTATGAAAAACCGGAAACCGAATTCTTTAGTTACAATGAGAAAGCCGATTATCAGCCGATACTTATAGACACAGTATATGGCGCACAACCCCAGGAAATAGGAATATTTGTTGGTAACGAATGCATTGGGGCAAGTGTGGTAGTAGAGTATCCCGTTCAACTTATGGCTTATGTTGATGATGATTCCACGAGATACAGAGATGGCGAACTTACTTTCCAACTGTATAACACGGGCAGAAATAAATCATACAAGGTCCAAAGTTTACAGGTTTATGATCAAACAATAGCTGCTTTTATTGAAAAACCATTATATCCGGATAAGGATAATTTTGCCAGAGTAAGATTGTTTGCCGATGAATCCTATACAATCCCACAAGAATTTACACTTAATCAAAACTATCCCAATCCAATGAAAAATTCAACCTCAATTAGTTTCTCTCTTACAAAAGACTCTCAGAACCCTAAGATTGAAATTTATAATACAAAGGGGCAGTTAGTTAAGAGATTTGAAGGTATTAATACTGATAATGGAACTGGAACAGTATTCTGGAACGGAAAAGACAAAAATGATAATGAAGTGTCATCAGGTATCTATTTCTATAAATTGATCTCAGATAAAAAAACAGATGTAAAAAAATTGTTGAAAATAAATTAAGTAATACTATATCTCGACTCCCTCCTTTTCTTTGGAAGGAGTCGGGATTTTCGATTCATCTTTGCGAAAGTTCAGTTGGCAAATCAATCGTGTTGAAGGTTTTCAGTTTAGATTAATCGTGGTGTCAGGGACCATTCTCTGGCACTGTTCGTCACGGAATCAGGCTTCGTTACACTATGCCCAGACAGGTTGGTCCGTGACGGCTCGGGACTTGTAACTTTCGCAAAGTTTTCGGGTTTCGTTCGTGTGAGAAATGCATCAATCCGCCAGCTGGCGGATTCTGGCATTCAAAAAATTAATGGCAAAATATTTGGATAAGTTTTTACCTGTCAGAATTACATTACAAAAGACCCCGAAGGGGTCAAATATGAATAACTGCCGATGAAATCGGTAGCAATGAATAAAATAAATACAAACGACCCTGATAGGGTCGAACCAAAATTCAATGTAGAACACGAGTCCTCTCGTGTGATGATCTTTGCGAAAGTTTTGCTGCCAAACAAATCGTGTATTGAAGGTTATCAGATCAAATCGGCTCTTTCATCTAATATGACAAGCTATAACTTTCGCAAAGATGTTTAATAATTCAAAAGGAAATCTATTATGAAACAAAAAAAAATATTTATCATCTTAATTTTATTTGTATTAGCATTCCTCTTTTTACAAAGCAGTGCCTTCGAGTCGAAAAATAAAGAAGTGAATGTCGAATTGAAAAAAAAAATCTCGAACATCGGCAACCGCGAAACAATAATTGTAGATGTAGAAGGGGGGGGAGATTACACATTAATCCAGCAAGGAATAGATGCTGCTTCTATTGGAGATACTGTCCTTGTTTATCCCGGAACTTATATTGAAAACATAAATTATAATGGAAAAAACATAACTGTTGCGAGTAAATATTTAACTACCGGAAACGTTTCGTATATTGATTCAACCATCATTGATGGAAACCAAAACGGTAGTGTGGTTACTTTTGAAAACGGGGAAGACACAACTGCTGTTTTATGTGGATTTACTATCCAGAATGGGAGCGGAACATATACTGATTTTTTTTTAATAATGGGTGGTGGAATATTATTGATAGAATCGCAATCTACTATTAAAGATTGCATCATTAAGAATAACACAAGCGAAGGTGGGGGTGGGATAGGTTTATATTATTCATTTATGAATATTGAAAACACATCAATTTTTCATAATAATAGTATTTTTTGGGGCGGGGGTATAGGTCTAGATTATTCAGATATAAAATTTAGCATAAATAATCGGTGTAATATTTTTCTAAATTATGCAGGAGAAGGTTGTGATCTTAAGTCTCTTCATAGTAATATTGTTGATGTTATAGTCGATACTTTTACTATAATAAATCCTGATGATCATTTTGCAATTCCTTTGGATCAATTTAATTTCGATATTCAAAATTTTAAGATCAATCAAATTAATAATGATATTTATGTTAATCCTGAGGGCAATAATAATAATAGTGGTTTAACTCCTAATGAACCATTTAAAAATATTTGCTGGGCATTAACAAAAATTGTTTCAGATAGCACTCATCCAAATATTATACACCTTTCTAATGGCATTTACTCTCCAGCCCTTACAGAAGAAATTTTTCCTCTTAATTGTAAAGATCATATTTCCATTATAGGTGAAAACAAAGAAAATACAATATTAGATGCAAATAACCAGTCACATATAATCCATTTATTCTTTGATGGTAATTATTCTCTAGAAAAGATAACAATCAAAAATGGATTTACTACTTTTTACGGTGGCGCTATAATTATTTGGTCGAGTTATAATCTGATATTTAAAAACATAGAAATTATCAATAATACGGCTGAAATGTTTGGTGGTGGTATAGTTATATATAAATCCAGCCCAGTATTAGAAAATCTATTAATAAAAAACAATTCAGCTGAATCCGGAGGTGGTATTGAAATTTCGAATAATTCAAATCCATTAATAATAAATTGTATTATTGATAGTAATCTGGCTTTAGAACTTTATAATTATGGTGGAGGAGTCGCTTGCGTTGTAGAGTGCAATCCAATTTTTATAAATACTTCAATCAGTAATAATATTTCTTATGAGACAAGTGGAATAAGTATATCCGGTGGGGCAGGAAACTATTGCGATCCGATTTTCATTAATTGTAATATTTGTAATAATCACTCTACTATGGACAACCGAACTATATCTCTGGGGGATCATGCTAATGTGCATCTAATAAATTGTATTTTAAGAAACCCTAATGATTACGAAGTTTATTTTTTCAATTCCCCTCCACCGGAAACTTTATCTGTAACTTATTGCAACATAGATGGAGGAATTAATGCAATAAATACAAATAACAACGGCACAATCCATTGGCTGGAAGGCAATATAGACTCGCTGCCACAATTCGTAGGTGGTAATCCATACAGCTATGAACTCACCGAAGATTCACCTTGTATAGATGCCGGCACACCAGATACTACAGGTCTAAATTTACCGGAACTGGATTTGGCTGGAAACAGCAGAATTTACAATGGCAGAATAGATATCGGAGCGTATGAATGGCAACAAGAGGGAATAGATAATCCCGACACTTCTTTTGTAAACAAATTATATTTATTCCAAAACCAGCCCAATCCATTCAGAGGGGAAACGGAAATATTATTCATCACCACAGACTATGAGCGCGTGGAGGATTATCAACTTTCCATATACAACGTAAGAGGGCAATTGGTAAAAAGATACAGCGGGAAAAAGGACAATTTTTGGGCAAAGACCAAGATCATCTGGGATGGAAAAGACAGATATGGAAATGAAGTTTCAGCGGGCACATATTTTTACAAACTGGAATATGGGAATAATGCGGTGGTGAGAAAAATGGTTAAAGTTGGGAATTGATGGGAATTATTCATTGTTCATTGTTCATTGCTCTTGGTTGGTGGTTTTTGGGTTGTCTGGACTTACCCTGTCTGCCAACCGGCTGATAGGGTGAGAACAGACAAAAAAAATGGCGACTTGCAATAACAAGCCGCCCATAGATTTATATCCGACAATCCATCCGCCAGCTGGCGGATTAACTCAAGATTTTCCTTTACGGACAGGCTCTAATTACTACCCGTTTATCTTTTCAGTTCTCCCTCACTTCCCTGAGAGGATTCACAAGCTAAATTTTCTCCATTCTACGTTTTTCGTATTCCCTGCCTTTCAAACCAAAAAATCTTTTACCATTTACTTGACACAATTGACCTGCGAATATTTTCTAAATAAAAAAATCATTATTCGAAAGGCGTTAGATAATGTTGGAAGTAAAAAATTTATCTAAAAAATTTATTAATAAAAAAAAGGGGGAAATTACGCATGTGGAAGCGGTAAAAAATGTTTCCTTTCAGTGCATTCCCGGAAAGATTTTCGGATTGTTGGGTCCAAACGGTGCTGGAAAAACGACAACTTTGAGATGTGCATCAACTTTGTTAAAACCAACCGGCGGGAATGTTTTTCTTGATGAATACGATGTTATCAATAATGGTAAAATGATTCGATCCCGGATCGGTTTCCTTACTACCGATATGAAATTGGACGGCTTTTTTACCCCTGATTATATGATAAGCTATTTCGGAAAGTTGAATAAAATGGAAAATAATATTATTCAGAAAAGGAAAGAAATTTTATTCAAGGATTTGAAGATGGAAGATTTTATTGATAAAAAAATTGATAAACTTTCATCTGGTATGAAGCAGAAAACCGCCATAGCAATTAGTCTTATTCACGACCCTGATGTTATTATCTTTGATGAACCTACAAACGGCTTGGATGTGATCACCGCAAAAAATGTAACCGATTTTCTCCAGAAGTATGCCCAAAGAGGAAAAACAGTGATCATTTCTACACATATTATGAGTGTGGTAGAAAAATTATGCGACACGGTTGGGATACTTATCAATGGAGAATTGAAAGAACTTGGTACTTTGGATGAAATTATAAAAGGAAATCAAGCTGCAGACCTGGAAGAAGTGTTTTTCAAATATATTCTTCCTGAAGATGAATTGGAAAATATAAAATAATTACCTTAGTGAAATTGGTGAAATTCGCGGACTATTTTTTAAGAAAGGTGAAAAAATGTTTAATGACTCATTAGTAATATTTCAAAAGGAATTAAAGAGAATTTTTACGGACAGAAGATTGCTTGTAATGATTATAGTTGTTCCTTTAGTAATGCTTCCTTTGATGTATTCAATTATGGCAAAAGTCGGAAAATCACGAGCAAAAGATATTTCCGAATATACTTCCCAAATATATGTTTGTGAAGGCGAGCAAACCGATCCCTTGGCAATGAATAGATTTATGGATGGTTTGAAATCCCAAAATTCCAAGATAATTTCTATTAGTAGAGATGATATGGGGGCAATAAAAAAGTTAATCGAAGAGAAGCAAGTGCAGCTTCTGATTTCGTTCCCGAATAATATTGAAAAAGACTTAGCGATCTACAAACCCTTTGACATGCACATTTTTTATAACACAACATCCGATTATTCTGAGCATGCATTGCGAAAAGTAAAAGATTTGTTCGATAAAATAAGCAAAGAGATAATTCAAGAGAGAATTGCAGATAAAGGTCTATCGGAAAATATTCTCAAACCCCTCACTATTAATGAGACCTTGACGAAGGAAGAAGTTAATCTGGCAAAAGAAGGAAGTAAGGCAGGAAAAATATTGGGCATAATGCTCCCTTTTTTCCTTCTTATCTATCTTTTTGCAAACGCTATGCAGGTGGGATTGGATATTGTGGCTGGAGAAAAGGAAAGAGGGACTTTGGCAATTTTGCTCGTAAATCAAGTGGACAGACTCTCAATCGTTCTCGGTAAATTGTTTGCTGTAATGATCGCAGCATTCGCTGGTGCAGCCAGTTCTGTGATTGGGTTGATAATCGCTTCCCGATTTTTCCTGAGCATGTTTGGAAGTTCAAGTGCTCAAATGAAAGGTTATGCGATGGATACGCAATCAATAATTCAGTTTGCCATCGTAGTTATTCCACTCGCAATTTTACTTGTTAGCATTGTTTTGCTTGTTTCCACTTATGCGAAAAATCCGAAAGAAGGGCAGGGAATGATTATGCCGGTTTACATTGCAGTTATGATAATGGGAATTTCCACTATGCAAATGGGCGATATCCCACCGGAATGGATGCGTGTAACTCCAGTATTCAATTCACTAATCGCATTGAAGGATATTTTTATTCAAGATGTTGAATGGGGAAATGTTCTTCTGACCCTTTCAACTAATATTGTTTTGGCTGCAATTATCATATATGTGATAATGAATATGTTCAAGAATGAAAAAATCCTTTTTAGAATTTGATTTTTAGATAACCGGATTAATAAGGATTGGATTGAGAATATTGAATTTTCATAATGAAAAATTATTGTTAGAAGGCAAATTATGAAACCAAAAAAAATCGTCAAATATTGTATTGAATCTATGCAAAATACAGGGGCAGATAAATCGCAATGCTATCTTATCCAAAAGGAAAAAAACGAACTAAATGTCGAACGCGGCGAGATAACTCCTTTCAGAACAAATTTTGAAACAAGCATTCAGCTCACTGCCATAATGGATGGTAAAAAAGGGACTTTAACGATAAATAAGGAGGATAAAAAATCAATAGATGTTGCTGTGGAAAAAGTGCTTGCCATAGCCACTATTTCCGAACCTGATTCGGGTAATGATATTTCCGAAAAACAGGCTTCCAAAATATTTGATTCCGGTCCGTCTGATATGGATGCAAATAAAATGTATGACCGATTGGAAGAATTTTTGCCTTGGGTTAAAAAAGAATATCCGAAAATGATTTTTGAGCAATTGAGTCTCGGTTTTCAAAAATTAAATGTCTATTTTCAAAATTCTAATGAAGCGGATTTTCAATCGAATCAAGGTTTTTATAATTTTATGGCAAAGTTTACCGCAAAAGTCGGAAATAAAACTTCCTCTCCAAACTATTGTAGCTTTTCCACTCTGGAATTGGACAAGGCTCTAAAGGATGAAGGTTTGTTAGAAACTTTGATTCAACAATCTTCCGAACAAATCAATACTCAAAATTTCAGTAGAAAAATTACCGGAGATGTGATTATTACTCCCCATTGTTTGGACGATTTTTTTGATTATATTACAAGTTATTTGTCTGATTATTTTTTAATTAGCGACATTTCAGTTTTCAAAGACAAATTGAACGAACTAATTGCAGCCAAAAAATTCACCCTTCATTCCAAGCCTGTTTCAAAGGAAATTGCTAACGGATATTTTATAACTTCTGACGGATATGAAGCGAAAAATAGCACAATTATTGAAAAGGGCGTGTTGAGAACTTTCTTGCTGAGTTTATACGGAGCGAATAAAACCGGTCATGAAAGAGCGGTGAATTCCGGCGGGTGCTATGTAGTTGATCCCGGAAATATTTCTTTTGAAGAGATGGTAAAAAATGTGAAAAGCGGAATCCTTCTTTGCAGCTTTTCCGGTGGAAATCCCAGTAACAACGCTGATTTTTCGGTTGTGGCAAAAAATAGTTATTACATTAAGGATGGAAAAATCCAACATCGTTTAAGCGAAACAATGATTTCCGGCAATCTTGCTGAAATGCTCAAAAACATTGTAGATATTTCAAAAGAGCGGGTGAATTTTGGTAATAGTATTCTTCCCTGGATACGATTTAAGAACATTATTATTTCAGGGAAATGATTTTTCCACAAACCCAATTCCGTTTCATTCCCCAAAAATTTTTGTTCCCAAGCCCTCCCGAATGCCTTCGGGAGGAATACCATTTTCCAAGAAGCCCCTGCTTCGCAATTCACTGCCGGCGAATAAATTCTTAACTTAAAATCTCTTTGCAAATATTACCAAAATTATCTAACAATGAAAAACATTATCCTCCACATAGACATGGACGCATTTTTTGCTGCCATCGAGCAGCGGGACAATCCTGAATTACGGGGGAAATCCGTAATTATTGGTGGTGAGACAAGCAATAGAGGAGTAGTGAGTACTGCTTCTTACGAAGCGAGGAAATTCGGAGTTCATTCTGCTATGCCCATTTTTCAAGCTCGAAAACTTTGCCCTCATGGCATTTTTATGCGAGGAAATTTTGATAAATATTCAGAAGCTTCCAAAAAATTAACTGAAATCTGCAAAGAGATTACACCCTATGTGAAAAAAACGAGTATTGACGAAGCTTATCTTGATATAAGCGGGGCTATGCCTTTATACAAATCCTGCAAAGAAATTGCACTTACGTTGAAGAGAAAAATTTCAACACAGCTACAATTAACTTGCTCTATTGGGATCGCACCAAATAGAATGCTGGCAAAAATCGCCAGTGAAATGCAGAAACCGGACGGACTTACGATTATTGATGAAAAAAATATCTATTCAATATTAAAAAATTTACCTGTTGAAAAAATTCCTGGAATCGGCAAAAAGACTACAAAGATATTGCAACAATTAGGTGTTTATACTGCCGAGGATTTGAGCAATGCGCCTCGCAAAATTCTATTTAAACATTTTGGCAAGTTCGGGGAAAATATATCTTTTCTAAATATGGGTACCGAGGTTGCCGAACGAACTGCTTTTTTGGAAAAAAATCACAAAAAGACAAAATCAATTGGGAATGAGATTACTCTAAAAGAAAATAGCAAGGATGAAGAATATCTGAAAAAATTGCTCTTAAAATTAACTAACAAAGTGTGCTATCGCGTTAGAAAAATTTCTGCATCGGCAAAGACGGTAACCTTGAAAGTGAAATATGACAATTTTAGCGAGAAATCTTTTAATCAGACAGTAACAGAAGCCATTTGCTATGAAGTAGAAGTTTATAAAATAATTCTTGAATTACTTGAAAAGTTGGATTTACATCTGCATAAAATAAGGCTGATCGGAATTCGTCTGAGTAATCTGGAATTTAAAGATGAAACTGTGCAAATGAATATTTTTACCCAAGACAAAGAGAGAATAGGAAAAATTATTACGGCAATTGATGAACTACGAGAAAAATACGGAAGAGAGATAATTAATATCGGTAACGGAAATGATCATTCAAATTCAAAAGCAAAAGGAAAATCGCCTCATTTTGGAGTGCAACATCCGTGATGTTGCAGTGTTGTAAAAAATATCATCCCAGTGAAAAAAAAAAGATAAAAGCATTTCACCCGAATGAAATATCGAAAAAAAATTGATTTCACTGGGCAGGCGGGATAAATAAAACAGATAATCCGCCGGCTGGCGGACACGAGGCAGCCGGATATTTTACTCCAAATCCCAAGGCATTCGGGACGGATGTTTTCCGCTAAAATCCCATAATTTTGCGAATTTATTTAACAAAATTGATCCATTTTCCTATACCTTATATATAGAATAAAATAAAGAAAAGAAAAGCCACAAATTCTATGAGTTTTAAAAAGTATAAAAAACAAATTCTATCTGCTGCAAATCAGAGTTTGATCAATAAATTCAAATTCTATTTAAAGGTGGAAAAAGGACTTTCAAAAAATTCTATCGAAGCATACACGAATGATGTTTATCATTTTGCGATTTTTTACAAAGAATTTCCCTTGAGAGAAGTTTACCCTGAAAAAGTTGCGGATTATATTAATCATCTTTTCAGGAAGGGTGAAGAGGACGCTACGGTTGCTCGCAAGAATAGTTCTCTAAAAAGTTTTTATAAATTTCTTTATAGCGAGAAAATAATTAAAAATCCGGTTTTTGAACAATTTCCATCCCCAAAGGTTTCTTTGAAATTGCCAAATGTTCTTTCTGTGAGAGAGGTGAATGAACTTATCAATTCTGTAAAAGTGAATGATAAATATGGAATCCGCGATCGGGCAATACTGGAATTTTTGTATTCGACAGGAGCGCGCATATCAGAAATGTTGGATTTGCGGGTTGGTGATATTATTTTTCCAGAAGGTTTGGTGCGTCTAACCGGAAAGGGCAGGAAGGAAAGATTGGTGCCAATCACTGGAATTGCATCCGAATATTGCAAAGAATATCTTGAAAACGCACGCGGAGATTTGCTTAAATGGAAAAATAGCAACATAATGTTTTTAAATCGTTTCGGAAATAAATTAAGCAGAATGGGAGCTTGGAAGATATTTGATAAATACGTAAGAATGGCGGGTATTTCTAAAAAAGTCTCTCCTCACACTTTACGCCATTCTTTTGCAACACATTTGCTACAGGGTGGGGCAAATTTGCGAATTGTCCAATCTCTGCTTGGGCATAGCAGCATCAAGACTACTCAAATTTATACAAATATTGACAAGGAATATCTCAAGGAAATTCATTCCCTCTATCATCCAAGAGCATGAAATTAATAATATCAGGAGAAAAAAAATGAGTAAAAAAAAAATTAGCATAGTTGTGTTTATTTTTATCTTATCAGTCTGTTCTCTCTTTGGTCAGGAACTTTCCGACCGAGACATTCAGGTAATTGAATATAATGCAGGGATGGCTTACAACAATGGTGTAGAAAAGTATCAAGGCGGAGATTATCAGGCTGCAATTGATAGCTTTCTCGTTTCTTTAGAGGATTATAAAAAAATTGATACTGAAGCAAATCCCAAAACAGAACGAATTCATGAGTTGCAAAAAAACCTTTCCGTTCTTTATTACACCACCAAACAATACCCTAAAGCCGTTGAATATTACACTATTCGAAGTGAATATGATCAAGATAATAGGAAAATACCCCTTACCCTTTCTAAAATATATCTAAAGATGGGAAAACCGGACAGCACTTTAGCGATATTGGAAAACTACGATGAAGGACATGATGAATATTTAATTAAGAAAAAAATTGGCGGAATTTACGAAGAAAATGGAAATCTTCAAAAAGCAATTGAGTATTACCTTGGTGCTTTCGAATTGAACAATAGCAAAGTAGATATTTTGGAAAAGGTGGCTCTTTTTTATAATCAAATCGGGCAGACAGATAAAGCTATCATTGTTTACAACGATTTTATTGCAACCAATCCACCCGATTACCTTTTGAGAAAGGTGTATAAAAATCTGGGAATATTCTATAATAAAACCGGAAATAAATCGGAAGCAGTTAATGCCCTTGAAAAATCCGTTGCCATAAAACCGAATAAAGACTTATTTTTTAACATTGGGCAGATTTCCTACGATCTGGGAAATTATGATAAAGCAAAAATTTATCTCCTAAAGGTTCAGAAAATTAATCCGGATCATCCTGAGACACATTATTATCTTGGCAAAGTTTACCGGGCTGAAGGGAATTATTCTGCAGCTATGAAAGAGTTTAAAGCAATAGAAAATCATTCTCAGTACGGAAAATTTGCTCAGGAAGAGATAAAGTTTATTGAAAGTAAACAATAAAAAAACCGATATGTAAAATTTTTTAAAGAGCGCATGAGAATAATTTTCGTGTGCTCTTTTTAGATTGAATTAGCGAAGGGAATATTATGAGAAAAATTATCATTGCCGGAAATTGGAAGATGAATAAAACCTTGCAGGAAGCAAAAGATTTTTTGCAAAAATTATCTAATTGGGAAAAGGATTTCGCCCACCAATGCGTTATTGCGATTTACCCATCCAATGTATTTCTGAATGTTGCATTGGGAATTGTGAAAAATAATGCTGTTCAGATCGGTGCTCAAAATGTTTATTTTGAGAAATCAGGTGCTTTTACCGGAGAAATTTCTCCGGAAATGCTCTCGTCCATAGGATGCAATTCATCCTTAGTTGGTCATTCCGAGCGACGACATATTTTTGGTGAAGATGACGAACTGCTAAACAAAAAGGTTAAAGCATTGCTAAATAATCAACAGGAAGTTACATTTTGTATCGGCGAAACAGAGTTGCAAAGAGAAAATGACGAAACGGAAAAGGTTTTGGAACATCAATTAAAATTTGGTTTGAAGGATGTTCCGGCAACTGAAATGCGAAAAGTTGTTCTTGCTTATGAACCTGTCTGGGCAATTGGAACCGGTAAAACTGCAACTCCGGCAATTGCTCAAGAAGCTCATCTGTTCATTAGAAATTGGTTGCAAGAAAATTATGGAGAAGTAGTTGCCGATAAAATTTCAATATTATATGGTGGAAGCGTGAAGGTTGCAAACATTGAGGCATTGATTGTTCAACCGGATATTGATGGTGCCTTAATAGGTGGCGCAAGCCTAAAAGTGGAGGACTTCACAGAAATCATATTCCTTGCCGAAAAAAATAAATAATAAGATAGACCGCGAAATACACGGAAAAATGCGCAAAAAGATTAAACGCAAAAATTAAAATTAGCAAACTATCAGAAAATAAATGCTCGTTCCCAAGCCTACTCTTTCACTCTCGTTTCCAAAATCCCATGTTTTTACTCTCGTTC
Source organism: Candidatus Cloacimonadota bacterium (assembly GCA_034661015.1). Classification (NCBI taxonomy): domain Bacteria; kingdom Pseudomonadati; phylum Candidatus Cloacimonadota; species Candidatus Cloacimonadota bacterium. The sequence continues at coordinate 9,199 of JAYEKN010000295.1, read as the reverse complement.
CCAAGCCCACTCTTTCACTCTTGTTCCCAAAACCCATGTTTTTACGCTCGTTCCCAAGCCCATTCTTTCACTCTTGTTCCCAAAACCCATGTTTTACGCCCGTTCCCAAGCCCACTCTTTCACTCTCGTTCCCAAGCCCCAGCTTGGGAACGTAATTTTTCTCCAAGCCCCAGCTTGGAGAAATGAAAAATAAGATAAACCAAGAAAAAAACAGGAAAAATAAAAGTTAACCACAAAAATTTAAAATACTGGAGACAACAAATGTTAGATATAAAATTTATTCGCTCGAATCCTGAAATTGTAAAAAAATGCGTTCAAGCAAAAGGTGAAAAATCTGATATTGCCGAACTGCTTAAATGTGATGCTGAGCATCGTGAATTATTGCACCAATTTGAGGAAAAAAAAAGTATGCAAAATTCAGTATCACAAAAAATCGGTGAATATAAAAGGGATGGTAAAGATGCAACGGATATTTTATCTGGAATGCAAGAATTATCTCGTGAAATAAAAGAGATTAAAAGCAGAACGGATGAAGCCTATCGCAAACTTAATAAATTGATGTTGACTGTGCCAAATATTTTTGACAAGGAAGTGCCCGTTGGCAAAGATGAAGGAGACAATAAAATAGTTTACGAATGGGGAGAGAAACCGAAATTCAATTTTGAGCCATTAGATTATTTGGAGTTATCTAAGGAATTAGACTTAATTGATTTTGAACGTGCGACGAAAATTGCCGGTAGTGGATTTGTCTGTTACACTGGAAAGGGAGCGCGTTTAGAAAGATCATTAATAAATTTTATGCTTGATTTTCACACAAAACACTTTGGTTATAAAGAAATTGTCCCCCCATTGCTTGTAAATCGGGAAACAATGACGGGCACTGGTCAGCTGCCTAAGTTAGAAGATGATATGTACCGTGTGGATCAGGATGATCTGTTTTTGATTCCCACCGCAGAAGTTCCCTTAACAAATTTATTTAGAGATGAAATATTAGATGAAAATGAACTTCCCCAAAAGTTAGTAGCCTATACTCCTTGTTTTCGCAGAGAAGCCGGCTCTTATGGCAGGCTATCCAAAGGTCTCATGCGAGTTCATCAATTCAATAAAGTAGAATTGGTTCAAATAACCAAACCGGAGGAATCGGAAAAAGCATTGAAAGAAATTTTGAATAATGCTGAAGCCATATTACAGGAGCTGGGGCTTCATTATCGTGTTTCACTTCTTTGTAGCGGAGATTTAAGTTTTGCCGCATTTAAATGTTTTGATATTGAGGTTTGGGCTCCCGGACTTGGAAGGTATTTGGAAGTTTCATCTTGTAGTAACTTTTTGGATTTTCAAGCGAGAAGAGCGAACATTCGTTATCGGAAAAATGAAGATGGGAAAGTAAATTTTGTTCACACTTTGAATGGTTCCGGACTAGCTACTCCGAGAACATTGATTGCAATAATAGAGAGTTTTCAGGATAAAAATAAAAGTATAAATCTGCCGGATTGCATAAAAAAATATTTTTCTTGATAACTCAAACTGCGATAAATACATCGTTGGTAAGATTTATGCGAATTATATTGCAAGAAAAAAGAAAAAAAAGCGAAAAAAGTTCACGAAACACTTGACACGAAAAGTGCGGACTGCAAAAACCTGAAACACGAATTGATTGATGACACAAGTCATTGATTTTGATCTTTGAAATTTTGCTTAAACGAAGCAAATAATAGGGTGTATACATACATACTTATATAGTAATGATGGAGAGTTTGATCCTGGCTCAGGACGAACGCTGACGGCGTGGATTAGGCATGCAAGTCGAACGAGAAATTTTGACTTCGGTCAAAAAAGTAGAGTGGCGAATGGGTGAGTAACGCGTAGGAATCTACCCTTTAGATTGGGATAGCCTCGGGAAACTGAGGGTAATACCGAATAAGTCCGCCAAATGGCGGAGAAAGATGGCCTCTGATTTTAAGCTATCACTATTGGATGAGCCTGCGTCATATTAGTTTGTTGGTAAGGTAATGGCTTACCAAGGCGATGATATGTAGCCGGCCTTAACGGGTGATCGGCCACACTGGGATTGAGATACGGCCCAGACTCCTACGGGAGGCAGCAGTCGAGAATAGTCTACAATGTGGGAAACCATGATAGTGCGACGCCGTGTGTGTGATGAAGCCCTGCGGGGTGTAAAACACTTTTGTAAAAGATAAATACTCGGTAGATTAATAGTTTATCGAGAGTGATATTATTTTCCGAATAAGCTCTGGCTAATTCCGTGCCAGCAGCCGCGGTAATACGGGAAGAGCAAGCGTTGTCCGGATTTACTAGGCATAAAGGGCTCGTAGGTGTCCAATTAAGTTATGTGTTAAATGCCACGGCTCAACCGTGGTTCGGCATATAATACTGGTTGGATTGAGTACTGTAGAGGAAGGCGGAATTCTTGGAGTAGCGGTGGAATGCGTAGATATCAAGAAGAACACCAAAAGCGAAGGCAGCCTTCTGGGCAGTAACTGACACTAAGGAGCGAAGGTGTGGGTAGCGAACAGGCTTAGATACCCTGGTAGTCCACACAGTCAACGATGATCACTAAGTTTTGGTAAGATTATAATTTATCAGAGCTGCAGCTAACACGTTAAGTGATCCGCCTGGGGAGTACGTCCGCAAGGATGAAACTCAAAGGAATTGACGGGGACCCGCACAAGCGGTGGAGTATGTTCTTTAATTCGATGCAACGCGAAGAACCTTACCTGGACTTGACATCCGCGGAATTACCATGAAAATGGTGAGTGCCCACTTGTGGGAATCGCGTGACAGGTGCTGCATGGCTGTCGTCAGTTCGTGTCGTGAGATGTTGGGTTAAGTCCCGCAACGAACGCAACCCCTATCTCTAGTTACCAGCATTAAGTTGGGGACTCTAGAGAGACTGCCAAGGTGACAACTTGGAGGAAGGTGGGGACGACGTCAAGTCATCATGGTCCTTACGTCCAGGGCTAGAAACGTACTACAATGGTTGGTACAGAGGGCGGCTGCACAGCGATGTGTGGCAAATCCCAAAAACCAACCTCAGTTCGGATTGGAGTCTGCAACTCGACTCCATGAAGTTGGAATCGCTAGTAATCGCGGATCAGCAATGCCGCGGTGAATACGTTCCCGGGTCTTGTACACACCGCCCGTCAAGTCAACCGAGTTGTTTTTACCCGAAGAGGGTGAGCGAATTCTTTTTGAATAGCAGCCTTCCAAGGTAAGGATAGCGAGGGGGACTAAGTCGTAACAAGGTAGCTGTACCGGAAGGTGCGGCTGGATCACCTCCTTTCTAAGGAGAAAAAAACAGAAACAAACTCAAAATTGTATACACCCTTATTTTTTAATCATGGGCTTGTAGCTCAGTCTGGTTAGAGCACCGCTCTGATAAGGCGGGGGTCGGTGGTTCAACTCCACCCAGGCCCACCATCTAACCTAGTGATTTTCTGGGGGATTAGCTCAGATGGGAGAGCGTCGCCCTTGCACGGCGAAGGTCGTCGGTTCGAGCCCGTCATCCTCCACCATTTTAGTAGTATGATTTCAACAAGAAATATAAATATTAAATTGTAAATAAATTGATTAATTGTTTTTTGAAAATATATATAGTAGTGATTTAAAGTAAAAGAAGGCGACAATTTGCATTGTCGCTAAAGGAAATAAAAGAAGGCGACAATTTGAATTGTCGCGTTCAAAAAAAATTTAAGTAAGGCAATAAGTGCATTTGGTGAATGCCTTGGAGTTAGATAGAGATGAAGGACGTGGCTAACTGCGATATGCCTCGGAG
>JAYEKN010000295.1:0-5306 GCA_034661015.1 Candidatus Cloacimonadota bacterium | reverse complement strand
TAAAAGAAGGCGACAATTTGAATTGTCGCGTTCAAAAAAAATTTAAGTAAGGCAATAAGTGCATTTGGTGAATGCCTTGGAGTTAGATAGAGATGAAGGACGTGGCTAACTGCGATATGCCTCGGAGAGCTGTAAGCAAGCTTAGACCCGGGGATTTCCGAATGGGGCAACCCATCTCGAGTAATGTCGAGATATCATATTTCTGAATAAAATAGGAGATATGAATCGTACGTGGTGAATTGAAACATCTTAGTAACCACAGGAAAAGAAAGCAAAAGCGATTCCCTCAGTAGCGGCGAGCGAAATGGGAACAGCCCAAACCCCGATTCGTCGGGGGGTGCGGGTCCAATATATATTTTACTTTATTTGTAGTCAAATTATTCTGGAAAGATAAGCCATAGTAGGTGATAGCCCTGTAGACGAAACAAAGAAAGTAAGATTTTGGATACCCAGAGTAGGACGTGACACTTGGAATCATGTCTGAATTTGCCAGGACCATCTGGTAAGGCTAAATATATTCTAACTACCGATAGTGAACCAGTACCGTGAGGGAAAGGTGAAAAGTACCCCGAGAGGGGAGTGAAATAGTACCTGAAACCAATTGCATATGATCAGTCGAAGTCTGCCTTTTGGCGGATGACGGCGTGCCTTTTGTATAATGAGCCGGTGAGTTACTTTTAGCAGCAGGCTAAGTCCGATACGGATGTAACCATAGCGAAAGCGAGTCTGAATAGGGCGTTAGTTGTTAGAAGTAGACCCGAAACCGAGTGATCTACCCATGTCCAGGTTGAAGACACGGTAACACGTGTTGGAGGACCGAACCTACTGAAGTTAAAAATTCAGAGGATGAGGTGTGGGTAGGGGTGAAAGGCCAATCAAACTCGGCGATATCTGGTTCTCTCCGAAACCTGTTTAGGCAGGGCCTTGTACGAAGACTATTGGAGGTAAAGCACTGATTGGACTAGGGGTCTTAAAGGACTACCAAATCCACTCAAACTCAGAATTCCAGTAGTTAATATACAGGAGTCAGTCTGTGGGGGATAAGCTCCATGGGCGAAAGGGAAACACCCCAGACTACCAGCTAAGGTCCCAAAATATGTATAAACTTAGTGATTAAGGATGTTAAATTGCACAAACAGCCAGGATGTTGGCTTAGAAGCAGCCATACATTTAAAGAGTGCGTAATAGCTCACTGGTCGAGTGGTTTTGCACCGAAGATGATCGGGACTAAGTACATTACCGAAGCTGTAGATTTATTGATTTATCAGTAGATGGTAGGAGAGCATTCTGTAAGGCGACGAAGGTGTACTGAAAAGTATGCTGGAGCTATCAGAAGAGATTATGCCGGCATTAGTAGTGAAAAAACAGATGAGAATTCTGTTCACCGTAAGTCTAAGGTTTCCTGAGTAAAGTTAATCTTCTCAGGGTTAGTCGACCCCTAAGGTCAGGCCGAAAGGCGTAGCCGATGGGAAAGCAGTTAATATTCTGCTACTCGATAGATAAAGCGATGGGATGACGCAGTAATGCAAGGAAGTCTGGCGTTGGATGTCCAGATTTAAGCATGTAGATAGGACCGATAGGAAAATCCGTCGGTCTATTATCAAGGTGTGATGACGAGCTACATTAAGTAGCAAAAGTTCCTCTATAAAGCTGCCAAGAAATAATCTCTAAGCGTTTAATTGTCTATCGAATCGTACCGCAAACCAACACAGGTAGACGAGGAGAGTATCCTCAGGTGTTCGAGATAACTCTGGTTAAGGAACTCGGCAAAATAGCCCCGTAACTTCGGGAGAAGGGGCGCCATTGATGGTGAAGAGTTTTACACTCCTAGCTTTCTTTGGTTGCAGTGAAAAGACCCAAGCGACTGTTTACCAAAAACACATGTCTATGCAAAGTAGTAATACCACGTATATGGACTGACACCTTCCCGGTGCCGGAAGGTTAAATGGATGACTTAGCTTCTCCTTAGGGAGTGGCGAAGGTTTGAAATGAAGCCCCGGTAAACGGAGGCCGTAACTATAACGGTCCTAAGGTAGCGAAATTCCTTGTCGGGTAAGTTCCGACCTGCACGAATGGTGTAACGACTTGGGTACTGTCTCAACCAGGGACTCGGTGAAATTGCAGTGGCGGTGAAGATGCCGCCTACTCGCGAAAGGACGGAAAGACCCCGTGAACCTTTACTGCAGTTTGGCATTGTATTTTAGTATTGTTTGTGTAGGATAGGTGGGAGGCTATGAAATTTGAGCGCCAGCTTGGATGGAGCCAACCTTGAAATACCACCCTTGTAATATTGGAATACTAACATGTGCCTTTATGAGGTATGTGGACATTGTCTGACGGGCAGTTTGACTGGGGCGGTCGCCTCCCAAAATGTAACGGAGGCGTACAAAGGTTCCCTCAGCGTGATTGGTAACCACGCGTAGAGTATAAAGGCATAAGGGAGCCTGACTGCGAGACCGACGGGTCGAGCAGATGCGAAAGCAGGTCTTAGTGATCCTATCCCTCCGTATGGAAGGGGGATAGCTCAACGGATAAAAGGTACTCCGGGGATAACAGGCTTATAGCTTCCAAGAGTTCAAATCGACGAAGCTGTTTGGCACCTCGATGTCGGCTCATCACATCCTGGGGGAGAAGCATCTCCCAAGGGTACGGCTGTTCGCCGTTTAAAGTGGTACGCGAGCTGGGTTCAGAACGTCGTGAGACAGTTCGGTCCCTATCCTTCGTGAGCATTAGATGTTTGAGAAGAGCCATATTTAGTACGAGAGGACCAATATGGACAGACCTCTGGTGCACCGGTTGTGACGCCAGTTGCAGCGCCGGATAACTATGTCTGGAACGGATAACCGCTGAAAGCATATAAGCGGGAAGCCAACTTCAAGATAAGACATCCTTAAGACACCTCAGAGACTATGAGGTTGATAGGTTACAGGTGTAAGTCCAGTAATGGATTGAGCCAAGTAATACTAATTAGTCAAAGCCTTACTATCTTTTTTCTTTTACTTTAATCACTATCTATTTTTTTGGGTAGTAAAAAGATTGGTTATTATAGTTGCGGGGAAACACCTGTTCCCATGCCGAACACAGAAGTAAAGCCCGTATACGCCGATGGTACTGTATTGGTAACGATATGGTAGAGTAGGTCGTAGCCAATCTTTTTACTACCCTTTTTTTATGCAAATATTTATGAGTCTATTTAAAAATATTTGTTTTTGAATTGATCAAATCACAAAGTAGCCGATATGAAGTCGTGTATTTGAGTTCTGGTTATTATATCCATATTTACAAAATTTATACCAATTTCAATCAATTTGTCTTTTGATTGTATATTCTTTACCTTACCATCAATGCTCATCTCTTCTTCAACACCGGGCATAAATAGAGTTAATAAGATATCAGCCTCAGCCTTCATTAATTTATTTAATTTTTTATAGTTATCCGAATCTGAAGTTAAAAGACATCCGTTCTTACTTATATTAATAATTTGTCCGTTTAGTATTTCCTCATCAAAAACGATTTTAGAAGGAAAATATGTTAATATCCTTTTATTTTTACGCAAATTAAAATTTTCAATCTTTATGGGAAAATCAATGAAAAGAAGTTCACTTGGGTCATAAATAGCCTTAATAATGTAAGTCTCAAATCCGTAAACTATCCCGTTTTCCAAATACCTTACAACGATTTCTTTCTTTTTTGAAACAAAACTACTGATGTTTTGTTGATGATAAATTTCAGGCATTTTTACAATTAAAAATTTTCCTTCTTCCATTCCCACTAATTCGCTAAACAGACGTTTGTCTATTCCTTTTATATCTAATTGAAACTGTGTGCCTAATTTGATAGCCATTTTCTGTCCTAAATTAATTTTATTAAACTATTGTTGACTTGTTGGAATTATCCTGTCAAAGTAAATGATATATTTTCAATAAAATATTAATATTTATTGGTTAATTTTATTAATTAACTGGTTGATTTGTGTTCGAAGGCTAATATCCATTTCATCAAAACTGAAACCTACTTCAAGTTTGCCATTCTCCATATTTTTGTTTTTGATGATACAATCAATCTCATATTTAATAGCGGATTGAGGATCGGTGAATTTGATGTAGATTAATTTGTCAATTGTTAATATTTGCTTTAGTTTTTGAATATTGGAGTCTATACAGACTAAGCATCCATCATTGCTCAGGTTGGTTAATGTGCCTGTGTAATTTTCATTAGAGATGATAATTTTCGCTGGAATATTTACTACAATTCGTTTTTCTTTCCGCAAATTGTATATCTCAATTTCATCAGGATATTCGATAAATATTAAAATATCAGGATCATGGATGATTTTTATTATTGTAGATTCAAATCCATAAACAGCTCCTCCATATAAGGATCTGAGAATAAGTTTTGAATTTGGAGGAAAGTTCGATTCAATATCGGTTTCACTATGACTTTGATCTGAAATTTTGGGAGAGGATATAATATAATATTTTCCTTCTTTTGCACCGATTAATTTTGAAAAGACTCTTTTTTTTAGTTTGTTAGATTCCAACTGTAAGATAGCACCGGATTTCAATTCCATTATTAATCCTTCCAAGATTTCTTATTTTTTTTTAAAAAGAAATTAACTGTTTTGATTGTCAAGATATTTGAAAATTATTTCACATCCCCCCATTTTTTATAAAAATTTTGGAATATGTTGAAAAGCCCTTAAAAGGGCTGAGGAATTATTATTGATTTTTGAGCCACAAACTGAAGTTTGTTGTTAATAAGAAGGATGTAAACACTTATGGTTAACAGCAAATTTGTATTTTTCATTCGAGATTTGTTATTCGCACGAGATTTGTTATTCGCAAACACACGCTTCAGCGTGTGGCAACAATACTGAAAACTTTTATTAGTTCTTTTAGGGATTTTTGAAAGTTTTCTAAGCAATCTCTTCTACTAACACAGATGCAGGTATAACCTTAATTCATGTCATTATTATATTAATTTTGGGGGGATGCGTGCAAAAAACGGAAATTAACTAAAGATTTCCCTTTACGGACAGTCTCTAATTGGTGTCCATCCGTAAACTCGCATTTTTGCAATGATTCTCCGAATGTGATTCGACGCAGATAAACACTGATTATGCTGATAAACCCCTGTTGAATAAAAAATCACAAAGCATTCAACGGGGATATTACACTTTTTATAATTAAATTTTTATCTTGCGTAAATCATTTTTTTCAGCGTTCATCTGCGTCGAATCCCTACCTTACGGATGGACCCTAATTAATCATATCAATTCGATATATTGTATATCAAAATTATAAGAA
>JAYEKN010000294.1:13393-29027 GCA_034661015.1 Candidatus Cloacimonadota bacterium | reverse complement strand
GCCGATAGATTGTCCTTTTGTAAAAGTATTCCAAAATTGATTCATAGAATTTATCTCTCCAAACCTGCCTATTCCAACCTTAGCAATCAAGTATAAAGCGTGGCGGGGATCACTCATTGTAAATTTTCTTAACAAAATCCTGATTTGTGAAGATATGTAAAAAAGGCGTTTGATCTGCTTCTTAAAAATGATTTTCAAACTGTGATTTATAAAGAGAACAGACAAGATTGGCGGAAAGCAGAAATTGTGGTAACAACCGTTCAGTCTTTACTTCATAATAATAAATACACAAAACTCTTTTCTCCGACCGATTTTGATCTGGTGATTTCAGATGAAGCACATCGCTCAATAAACGGAAATGCTCGTGCTGTTTTTGAGTATTTTCCCGGATACAAACTTGGTCTTACGGCAACTCCAAAGGATTACCTGAAAAATTTCGATAAGAAAAATCCGACAACGAATGATCCTCGCGAATACGAAAGACGGTTATTAAGAGATACTTACAAAACTTTCGGATGCGAAAGCAGAGAGCCGACTTTCCGCTATTCATTACTTGATGGCGTGAAAGATGATTTTTTGATAAACCCTATTGTTGTGGATGCACGAACAGATATAACAACGCAATTATTATCTGAGAAAGGTTATTCCGTTTTGAAATTTGATGAAAATAATGAAGAAGAGGAACAAGTATTTTATCAAAGGCATTTTGAGAAAAAATTCTTTTCCGAAAGAACTAACAAAGTTTTATGTAAAACATTTCTTGAGAATGCTCTTCGCGATCCGGTAAGTGGAGAAATAGGAAAATCAATTGTGTTCTGCGTCAGCCAGAATCACGCAGCCAAAATTACGCAAATCTTAAATGAAATGGCAGATAAAATGTTTCCGAATAAATACAATTCAGATTTTGCAATTCAAGTTACTTCCCGAATTACAGATGCAAAACAATTTTCTATAAATTTTACAAATAACAATTTAAACGGTTCAGCCAATATTATTGATTCTTACAAAACTGGTAAAACGAGAGTTTGCATAACTGTGGGAATGATGACAACAGGTTATGACTGCCCGGATCTTTTAAATCTTTGTTTGATGCGACCGATCTTTTCTCCCACAGATTTTATACAAATGAAAGGAAGAGGAACAAGAAAGCACAATTTCCTACTGGAACTTTTTGATGAAGATATAAAAGAGATTGTAAAAGAAACGGATAAAATAAAATACAAGCTTTTTGATTTCTTTGCAAATTGCGAATATTTTGAAGAAGAATTCAATTATGATGAAGTTCTCACATTACAAACTGAATCGTCTTATAACACAGATGGAACTTTAACCGGAGATAGCCCACCGACAAAGCGTGAAGAAATTTTTGAAAACTTCAATCCCGATATATTAATTTCTATGGATGAAGAAGTAATCGGATTGCAGGGAATGAAGGTTGATAGAATGTTCTTTCAGAAATTTGAAGAAAAAATTAGAGAAGATGAATTTGTAAAAGAAAAGGTTAATGATGAAAAGTGGGAAGAAGTTACTGAATATATTAATGAGGAAATTCTAAATAAACCGGATGAGTTTTTCTCATTGTCAAAATTGCGTAAAGCGGCAGGTGTTGACAGAAGATTATCACTTCGAGAAATCATTGAGAAAATATTCGGATTGATCCCAAAATTCAAAATGAAAGATGATATTCTGGAAGAAGAATTTATTAAATTTGTAAATATTTTCAAGCCAACTGATCCTGCTGATATTCCGGCAATAAAATATTATTTCAAAGCTTATATCTCAAATAATCAATTCAGAGATATTATCGAAAACAAAAGAGAACGGTTAATCGAACTTCACACAAATCCATCTTTCAATATGCAGAATTACAAAGCTGTTCCCAATAAATGGCGAAGCACAATACCTGAATATATTAAAGATTATGTGCCTTTAAATCAATTTATGAGTTAGGAGAAAAAATGGAAACTTTAGATTTATTACAACCCAAAGTTGATTTGGAAACTAAACAAATTCTAAAGAAACTTACTTCTGTTCACAGGTTTCTTGCTGAATTTAAAGGTGCGGTGAAAACAGTTCCCAATGAAGAAATTTTATTAAATACTTTGGCATTACAAGAAGCGAAGGATAGTTCTGAAATAGAAAATATTATTACAACTCACGATGATTTGTATAAAGAAGATCTTCACATCCAATATATAAAAAACTCTGCTGCAAAAGAAGTTCAAAATTATCGCGAAGCACTTAAAATCGGGTTCGATCTTGTAAGCAAATCTGAAATGATGACTTTAACGCATATCCTGAAAATTCAAGAAAAGATTGAAAGAAATAATGCCGGTTTCAGGAAATTACCCGGAACACAACTAAAGAATACTAAAACAGGAAAAGTGATTTATACTCCACCACAAAATCCGCTTGTCATCAATAAATTACTAAACAATCTTGAAACTTATATAAATAGTATTGATGATATTGATCCGATTGTAAAAATGGCAGTGATTCATTTCCAATTTGAAAGCATTCATCCCTTTTATGATGGCAACGGCAGAACCGGCAGAATAATAAATATTCTTTATCTCGTTTTGAATCAACTTCTAAACTTGCCTGTTTTATATTTTAGCAGATTCATTATAAACAATAAATCCGATTATTACAGATTATTGCAGGAAGTAAGAACCGATAACAATTGGGAAGAATGGATTATGTATAATCTTGATGCAGTAGAAACAACAGCAAAACAAGGGGTTAAAACTATTAAGCAAATAAATGATCTTATGCTGGAATATGAGCAGTTAATAAAAAAAAAGCAACCAAAAATTTATTCTAAAGAGCTTTTGGAAAATCTTTTTAAACATCCATATACAAAAATCGAGTTTGTAATGAGCGATTTAAACATAACTAAACCAACTGCGATTAAATATTTGAAAGCAATTGAGGATATTGGATTATTGAAAAAGAAAAAGATGTGGAAAACAAATTATTACATTAATAATGATTTGTATAATCTATTCCTAAATCAAGGGGAAAAATAGTGAAAATATTCCCACAAGACTTCCGTCATAAGAAAAATATTGAATATATTGCTTTCGATAATTTCCTCATAGTAAATTTTTTCCGTTTTTTTTGCTTGAGAAAGCTGTCAGGTAAAAATAAGGTGATTTTCTTTACTTGAGAAAACTATCAGGTAAAAATAAAGCTGTTTTTTTTACCAATTAATAAAATTCCAAACTCATCATAATAAAAAGGTGTAAAAAAATGTAAATATTACACTCGTTATAGGAAAGGGTGTAAATAAATTGATTTTTTTTACTGATCTTGATATAATATAAATTTAAAACAATGGAGAAATAAATGCTCGATAACGAAACAAAAAGAAGAATAGACACAGCTCGAAATATCCTCGTTGGAAAAGTTCCCGATCCGAAATCACAGGTTGAACAGATCACAATCGCTTTGATCTATAAATTTATGAACGATATGGATGCAGTCGCAGAAGAACTCGGCGGAAGCAGAACTTTCTTTTCAGGTGAGTTTGAAAGATATAGTTGGAACAATTTGATGGCTCCCGGAATGGGCGGTTACGATGTGCTGAATCTTTATGCGGAAAAAATATCTGCGGGAAAACATCCTGCGATTGTGGATGAAAACGTAGTAGAGATGATAGAAAGCAATGGGTTTTATATTTCAAAATTTGAAATTTCTAACGAGCAATTTTTTGCCTTTATAAATAATGACGGTTATGAGATTGAAGAATACTGGATCATTAAAAAGGGAATTATGAAAAACACAACAGTCGGTTGGCTTTTTCAAGGAAAATATTATATGAATTTCCCACGGGATTGGGACATGTCTTTGAAAGAGCCCTGGAAAAATTCTAATTCTTCATTTATTTTTGGACAGGTTGTCAAATTAAGTTGGTTTGAATCTGCAGCTTTTTGCAAATGGATGAAAGCAGAACTGCCCAAAAAAGATAATATTCAAATTTATTACGCATTGGAAACATTTGAAAGTGATAGTCTTTACTCGCCGGTGTGTGTGGATATTGTCAACGGTGGCCGTTTACATTTTCAACCATTGCGGAGGTTTCCAACCTCAGCAATGGTTTCGGAATTTACAGATAAGCACTAACTAAGGCTTAATATGATCAAACGAGAAAAAGATTTACCTTTTATTATAACTGTTTCGTATCTTGTAGCGCTCATCACTATCCGGTTTTTAGTGTTTGTGGCTGGATCTGCTCGCTCGCAGTTTGCCGTTGCTACTCAAGAAGGTTTACCACCGGGAGTCAAATTTTATCTGGGAAAAAATATAATCCTGTTTGGATATCATATCCACCATTTTTATATCGGAATTTTTCTTGTTTGTGTTGCCGGTTGGATAGCGATTGTGGGTTCCAAACACTTAACCAACAAAAATTTAGCGGTTATGTATGGAGCAGGATTGGGATTGATTCTTGATGAAATTGGATTACTTTTAACTTGGGGAAATTATTACAGTTCCCTTTCCTATGTAATTTGCATGCTTATGCTAGGGGTATTTTTGAGTATTGTTTTCTTCAGCAATTTTTGGGAAAGTGTTAAAATCGATTTAATAAATGTAAAATCCCGTACCCTCGTTTGGAATAAATTTTTCAGAAATAATCTTGTGGTTAATACAATAAATAAAATCAGCAAGACAACAGGAAAAACAGATAATACCGTTCTGGTATTTTCCGGTATTCTCTATATTCTCCTTTCAGTTTTCATTTTCAAATATAGGGAATTCGTCAGATATTGGGTAAGTGTAACATTTGTTTTGCATGCAGCCACCTGTTTTGTGCGTGCTTTCAAGAATGAAAATATGGGAGAGTGACAAATTTATGAAAAACTATGAAAAAGTTAGTTTAATATTTACCGGATTCGTTTATCTTGCAGTTGGGTTGTTAATCATATTTCATCCTGAACTACTTTATTTTGGTGTTGCAGGAGTGTTTTTTGTTCAAGGTATTTCTTTGTTATTTCGGGCAATAATGAAGAAGACGAAATAGTGTCCATCCGTAAACTACTATTTAAGCAATGAATCCACCAGCTGGTGGATGATTCGACGCAGATGAACCACAAGTGGAATATAAACACAAAAACATTCCACAGGGCAAGCACTGATTCGGCAGAAACCCCTGTTGAATATTAAAACACAAAGCATTCAACAGGGCAGGCGCTGATACTACTCTTTTTGTAATTAAATTTTTTATCTGCGTAAATCATTTTTTTCAGCGATTATCTGCGTCCAATCTGCACTTTACGGTCAGACTCGAAATAGATACAAGAGAGAACTCGAAAAATATTGTTTTCAAGCACCTTGCGGATGGTTGTTTTTCAAACCTTCGCAATGGTCGTTGTTCAGCAATCCAGCAATTCAATTACCAAACCTTACTCCTCCAACAAAAATCTTTCTACCTGTTCGCAAATTCTTTCACCCGAAAGTCCAAAAGCATCCAATAACACATCCGGCTGTCCTGATTCTCCGAATCGGTCGTCAATAGCGATATTTTTTACTTTTGCCGGATACTTTTCTGCGAGAACTTCAGAGATTGCAGAACCCAATCCGCCGGCTTTTAGATGCTCCTCCACAATTATCATTTTCCCAAATTTCTTTGCATATTTAATGATAATTTCTTTATCAATCGGTTTGATCGTGTGCATATTTATAACTGTTGATTCTATTTTTTTTGCCCGAAGAATCTTGGCGGCTTTTATCACCTCTGCTCCAATAGTTCCCGCAAAAAATATCGCACAATCTTTTCCTTCCACCAAAATATCTGCTTTTCCGATAATGAAATCATCTTCCCTTTTTGTGATGGTAGCTGTTGCTTCGCGGGCAAGCCGGAGATAAGCAGGACCTTTTAATTTTGCCAATTGCATCGTCGCTTTATATGCTTGGATATGATCACATGGCACCACAACTGTCATGTTGGGAAGAATTCTCATAAGGGCGATATCTTCGAGTGCTTGATGTGATCCGCCGTCAGCCCCAACCGAAATCCCACCGTGAGAGCCAACGATTTTTACATTGAGTTTGGAATAGCAAACTGTATTTCGTATTTGGTCAAAAGCTCTCCCACACACGAAAGTTCCGTAAGTTGTGGCAAACGGGATTTTTCCTTCAAGGCTTAATCCGGCTGCAATTGCAATCATATTTTGCTCTGCTATTCCCACATCTATGAAACGATCCTGGAATTTTTCCGCAAACCAGTTAGTCCGAGTGGAAGTGGAAAGATCTCCGTCCATAACGATTATATTAGGGTTATTTTTCCCGAGTTGGATAAGTGCTTTTCCATAGCCATCTCGAATCGGTAAGTTTTCATTCATGTTCATTTTTTCCTTTCATTCGGAGTTCCGAAAGTGCATTTTTCAGCAATTCACCCTTTATCGGTTTCCCATGCCATTCTGCTTTGTTTTCCATAAAAGAAACACCTTTGCCTTTTACCGTTTTAGCAATAATCAAAAAAGGTCTTTTATAGTTATTCTTAAAATTTTCAAAAGCCCCAAGAATTTCGGAGAAATCGTGCCCATCAATCTCAACTACTTTCCAGCCAAAAGATTCCCATTTATCTTTTAACGGTTCAAGAGACATCACTTTTTCTGTATTTCCATCAATTTGCAAAAAGTTTCTATCCACAATTGCGCAAAGATTGTCCAATTTCTTATGAGAAGCAAACATGGCAGCTTCCCAAATTTGGCCTTCGTCCAATTCTCCGTCTCCGAGTAAGGTAAAAACTTGAAAATCCTTTTTATCCATTTTTCCGGCTAAAGCAATCCCCACAGCGATGGAAAGTCCCTGCCCAAGTGAACCTGTAGAAATTTCCACACCAGGAGTTAAATAAGAAGCAGGATGCCCTTGCAAAATGGATTTATATTTTCGTAAGGTTGCAAGATGTGATTCGTCAAAATATCCGGATTTTGCCAACAGAACATACAATAGGGGAGCCGCGTGACCTTTGGAAAGTATGAATCTGTCACGTTCATCCCAACTTGGATTGCTCGGATCATGCTTCATTTCATGAAAAAAGAGAGCCGTGCAAATATCCGTTGCGGATAGAGAACCACCCGGATGCCCGGAACCGGCTTCTCCCAACATCTTTATTATAGCAATTCTAACCTGTTGTGCTTTTTTCTTCAATTCAGCAATAATTTTATTATTTGTCATTCGAACTCCTGATTATCAGTTTTCACCTAAACGTTATCATAGAGAATTTTTGTCAAATTTATTGAAGAAATAAAATACTTTAGTATCGGGCACTCTTTTTTTAAAAAAGCCAATTTTTGACAGAGAAATACACATTTTTTTCTAAGTAACTTTCAAAAAAATATAAACGTATAATAGGAAATTCCATTTACCAGACTTCGCTTCTCGTCTCTTTCTCGAATCCATTTTCTGCTGAGACAAATATTCGCTATAATCTAAAACAGGATGAAGATGTTACCATTTCGATATTCAATATAAAAGGACAGAAAGTGAGAACAATTTTGTCCGCTTACCAAGATTTTGGCAATCATGTTATTCAATGGAATGGTAAGGATGGGTATAATCGTCCCTTATCAAACGGTGTTTATTTTTATCGTTTGGATGCAGGAAAATATTCCAGCACCCGGAAAATGATATTGATGCGATGAGAAACGCATTATTATATGTTCGCTAATTGAACCCATATTTACGAAAGTTAAAAAAACTTTGGGAAATTTTTTCATTCCTAAAGTTTTCACTTTCGTAAATATGGGGGTTCGAATTGATTTCGCATCTCTGAAGTAAGAAAAAATAGGTTTAAATTTATGTTGCATCCCTGAAGAAAAAAAAATCTCGACTCGGACGCCGTCTTTTGCGTTCGAGTCGGGATTTTTTATCTTTGCGAAAGTTACAGTATGCCATAGCGCAATAATAATTATCAAACGTCCGAATTTTCATTCAGAAATTTATTCGGAAATTGAAACTTTCGCAAAGATGGGCGTTCAAGTTGGGATTTTTTTGCGTGTCGAGAAACCCAAGTCGAACGAAAAAAAAGTTCGTCCGACTCGAGTTTCTCAAAATCTGGACTCGCCCCAAAAATATTTTTTACCTTTTACTTTTTTGAGAATGCTTCAGCATTCTTTTTTCGATTCAGCGTGGGGGTTTACCCCCTCGTAACTCTTGAGTCAATCCGCCAGCCGGCGAATTAACTCAAGATTTTCTTAAACTTATTAATTCTTTCTCGCACGGAATTCATTCCGACCTTTGCTTGATGAAATGAAGGTTCTTTGTTGAATTCCATTGATATTTTTTGGGATTTCCCTTCTTGGATTTTCAGCCTGAATTGTTCATTTTGGTCGGCTGGAATGTTTTCAATTTCTTTTTCAATATCGTTTAGAGAGACTGATTTACCGATTAAAGGGGAGAGGATTTCAATATTATCTTTTGAACAAATCGGCTCAATAACCTTGTTCACTTTTCGAATAATATTATTCGAAAAAATCGAACCGTTTGTTTCTATAAATGTCGCAAGCGGAAGAATCACATCAGCCATTTTGGCTGTCTCGGTAAGGAAACAATCTGCAACCACGAGGAATTCCAGATTATTTAGCCATTCATACCTTTGCATCTCGTTTTTATATAAGGGGTCTTCGCCAAGCATTATAGCAGATTTAATTGAGGTAATCTGTTTGGGAGATTCAAAACCATAGGACAGAAGAGTTGATTTGTTGGAAATTTCCGAAGAAGTAATTATTCCTGTGCCCACTTCACCAATATTTCCTTTGAGAGTACTAAGGTTGATAACAGCGTTTTGCGTGTTATAATCAAGATAACTTTCTGAGTAGGTGAATAATACTTTGTAGTCTGAAATTAGTTTTACATATTTTTCAAATTCTCTGGAATGCTGTACCTTTTGCAGACCGTGGTTGTATTCAACAAAATTTTCAACAGAGCTTACAATATATTCCACATTGTGATGACGATATTCAACAAAGATTTTGGCAAAATCATTAAGAATTTCAATATAATTGTCTGTTTTAATAAAGTGGTCTGCAATTTTGGTAAATTTATTTTCTTTGGAATTAATAACAAGCAATTTTTTTCCATCTTTTACTGCTTTAATAATTTTTATTCCGAGAGCGGGTGAAATATCACCGATGAGCACAATGAGATCCGTTTTCTGCAAATCAGTTATGGGGTTTGGAGAATAATTAATTCCTATTTTATCAGCAACTGCCGAATCGTTCAAACTCCATGAATATTTACGAGAAATATCAAATTTTTTCGCGACTTGATCAATCAGATATAACTCTTCATTCGTGAAATTTCCGTTTGAGAAGAGGGCGGAGCCGATTCCTATTTTGTTTGAATTATCTTGAATAAAATCATAAGCCTTTTCCCACGAAACCTCTACCAATTCATTGTCAACACGAATCATCGGTTCAGTAAGTCGCTCGGCAGATTGAAGAACTTCAAAGCCAAAATGAGCGTTGAAGCATATATTCTGTCCGGTTAGCTCATCTTTTCTAGCTTCGGCTTTAAATATTTTATTACTATTTGTGAAATAATTCACGCTGCAACCATCTCCACATAAAGTACAGGTTGTAGCAACTTTTTCAAGGGGAATCGGTGCAGTTTTCATTTGCGTGTTTCTAGATGTGAGAGCACCAACAGGGCAAACATCAATACACTTTCCGCAACTTTCGCATGAAGTATTTAGAAGCGATTCATTAAATTCCGGGGCAACCAAAGTTCCGAAACCACGATTGATAAATCCGAGAGCACCTACTCCCTGAATATCGAGACAGGTGCGGATACATCGTCCGCAATCTATACATTTGTTGGAATCCCTCAAAATAAATGGGTGCGAATCATCAATCGGATGCTTATTTAATTCACCCATATATTTTGAAACGATTACTTCATAATCCGTAGCATATTGGCGCAAAGCACAGGTTTGATTTACTTCACAGCCGCATTCGATGCAACGTGCTGTCTCTTCCCTAACTTCTCTTTCAGTAAATGTTTTTTCAACTTCTTTGAAATTACCAATTCTATCCGCTGGTTTAAGCATGGAAGATTTCACTCGATCTGCCTTTTCGTATTCAGCGTATTCTTCAGGATTAATTTCTTTTACACTCTCAGCTTTTTTGCTATTGAATTTTTCCTTTAGAGGAGCTACTTCTTTTCCCGCAAGGAATTGATTCATACTATATGCTGCGTAATATGCGTCTGCAACAGATTCTACCACAGTGCTAGGTCCGCGCACAACATCGCCACCGGAAAAAATTTTTTCGATATTAGTTTGCTTTGTTTTTTCATTTACTCCAATCGAATTCCATCTTGTGATAACTATTTTTTTTGAATTAATAATAGAAGAATCTTCTTCCAAATAATTTACGACCGGTTTTTGGCTTATCGCAGGAATAAGATGATCAATTTTAATTATAAATTCAGAATTTTCAATAGCGATCGGTCTTTTTCTTCCGCTGCTGTCCGGTTCGCCGAGTCGCATTTTAACGCATTGCAATCCGTTGACTTTTCCATCTTTACCAATAATCTTTGTGGGATTTTGCAGGAGATGAAATTCTACACCTTCCTCTTTTGCGTCTGCTATTTCAATATCTTCGGCTGGCATTTGCTCTTCAGCACGACGATAAACGATCATAACTTTTTCGGCTCCAAGTCGGCGGGAAGTTCTCGCTGCATCAATAGCAGTGTTTCCACCGCCAACAACTGCCACGGTTCCCTTCAATTTTGTTATTTCACCCTCAGTAACTTTTCTAAGGAAATCAATTCCGAGATAGCAATTTTCGAGGTCTTCGCCTTCCATTCGCAGACTAACTGCTTGCCAGGCGCCCATCCCTAAAAAAACTGCATCGTAGCCTTTGTAAAGGAATTGCAGGGTGAAATCTTTGCCAAGTTCAAGATTGTTCTTTATTTCAACTCCCATTTTTTCAATCAGGGAAATTTCTTTATCAAGAACTTCTTTGGGTAAACGGTATTCGGGAATTCCGTATCGCATCATCCCACCGTTTTTTGGCATTGCTTCAAATATTGTGCATTTATGTCCCTCTTTGGTGAGATAATAAGCAGCAGTTAAACCAGCTGGACCAGCTCCGATGATGACAACTTCTTTTCCCGAGTTTGGTTTTATTTCAGGCATAAAAGTATTTGCAGGATCTTCAAGATCTTTATCAGCGGCATAGCGTTTTATTTGCCTTATTGCGATTGGTTTATCTACAAGCTGCCTTCGACATTCTTTTTCACAGAATGCCGGGCAAATTCTACCTACAGAAAGTGGTAAGGGTAATCGCTCTTTTATCAATTTTGTTGCTTCGTGGTATTCTCCATTATTTATCAGTGCGATATAGCCCTGAACATCAATGTGTGCAGGACATGCGATAGAACATGGTGCGATGCAGTCAGCATAATGGTCGGACAATAAGAGTTCGAGTGCCATTTTTCTCGTTGCAAGCACGTCTTTACTGTCTGTTTCGATTTCCATACCTTCGTTTATTTCAGTTGCACAGGATGGAACGAATCCCTTGTCTTTTACCCAAACTACACAAACCCAGCAAGAACCGGAGGGTTTTAAATAATCATCGTGGCAAAGTGTGGGGATTTCAATATTATGTTCTTTCGCAATATCCAAAATCGTTTGACCACTTTTTCCTGAAACTTCTTTTCCATTTAATTTTATTTTAATTATATCATTCATATTAGCCTGCTTTTAAATTATTTCAATTGCATCAAATTTGCATGTATCATAACATGCTCCGCATTTGGTGCATTTTTCTTGATCTATTGTGTGAATTCCTTTTTTCTCACCGGAGATAGCATCTACCGGGCAAACTCGTTTGCACATTTCACATCCGATACAATTATCTTTTATTTTATAAGTTATCAATGCTTTGCAAGAACCAGCAGTGCAATGTTTGTTGTTTATATGATCTTCATATTCATTTCGGAAATATTTGATAGTTGTTAGAACCGGATTCGGTGCTGTTTGTCCAAGACCGCAAAGAGAAGCTGCTTTAATTTTTACCGATAATTCTTCGAGTAATTTAATATCGGTTTCTTTACCTTTTCCCTCTGTGATTCTTTGGAGTATTTCCAGCATACGCTTTGTCCCGATTCTGCAAAAAGTACATTTTCCGCAAGATTCATCCTGAGTAAAGTTTAGGAAAAATCTCGCCATATCCACCATGCAAGTTGTTTCGTCCATGACAACCATTCCACCTGAACCCATAATTGCACCGGTGGCAGTTACAGAATCATAATCAACCGGTGTATCCAGCAAACTATCAGGTATACAACCGCCGGATGGTCCACCGAGCTGAACGGCTTTGAATTTTTTATCATCCAAGATTCCACCCCCAACTTTGAAAATAACTTCTCGGAGACTCATTCCCATAGGAATTTCAACCAGTCCACCGCGTTTTATCTTTCCGGTAAGTGCAAAAACTTTGGTTCCCTTACTTTTTTCCGTTCCGAATTTTGCAAATTCTTCTGCTCCTTTTCGAATGATCCAAGGAACATTGGCAAGTGTTTCTACGTTATTGATATTTGTCGGGTAACCCCATAAGCCCGAACTTGCCGGATATGGAGGACGAAGATTCGGCATACCGCGTTTTCCTTCGATAGAAGAGAGCAGTGCAGTTTCTTCTCCGCAAACGAATGCTCCGGCACCTTCATAAATATTTATTTTGAAATTGAAATCCGAATCAAAAATATTGTTACCGAGGAATCCCTTTCCTTCTGCATCTTTTATGGCAATTCGGAGGCGTTTCAAAGCCAAAGGATATTCTGCTCTGCAGTAAATGTATCCTTCATCCGCACCGATTGCATAAGCGGCAATGATCATTCCTTCGAGCATTCTGTGCGGATCCCCTTCCAACACACTTCTGTCCATAAATGCACCGGGATCACCTTCGTCAGCATTACAAACGAGAAATTTTTTATCCGATTCGGCATTGTGAGCAAATTGCCATTTTAATCCGGTAGGGAATCCGGCACCACCTCTTCCTCTAAGTCCCGAATCTTTCATCTCCTGAATTACTTCTTCCGGAGACATTTCTTTTATCACTTTTTCGATGGCTTGATAACCATCTTTTTCTTGATATTCTTCGATAGATTCCGGGTCAATATCGCCACAATTTTCAAGGACAATTCTTGTTTGCAGTCCGAGTATTTCTGTTTCCGAACCGCCAAAATTATCCGAGAAAACGATTTTATCTTTTTTGGGAGATTTGCTAACAAGATGCGATTGAAGTATTTCGTCAATATTTGCATCATCCACATTCCCGTACATGGTTTTACCGAATTCATCCTCAATTTCCACCAGAACCTCAACATAACACATCCCGATACATCCTGTTTTCTTGAGTTCTGCATCAATGCCATTTTTTTGCAGGAAATTTTCTATTTTTTCGTAAACTTCCAATCCACCGGCTGCAATACCGCAGCTGGCAAGTCCAACTTTTATTATTATATTTTTATTTTTCAAAATTACTCCTTAAATTACGTGGATATGAATGTAATAAATAGTTTAACGATAAGTATCTAAAATTTTTCTTGTTTTAGCAGGGGTTAGTCTGCCATAAGTTTTTTCATTGATCATCATTGCCGGTGCCAAACTGCAGCATCCCAAACATGCAACTTCTTCTACTGTGAATTTTAAGTCCTCGGTAGTTCCATTTGGCTCAATCCCAAGTTCGGTATAAATGGCTTCAGAAATTTTTGGAGCATTTGCAACATGGCAGGCTGTTCCGTGGCAAACTCGTATAAGGTTTTTTCCTATTGGTTTTGTGCGGAATTGCGTGTAAAAAGTTACTACTCCATAGATTACGGAAACCGGAATAGAAGTTTGTTTTGAAATTTCCCGAATTGTTTTATTGGAAAGAAAACCCAACTTTTCTTGAACCTTTTGTAATAAGGGAATAAGAACGCCTTTTTTACCCTCAAATTCTCTAATTGTCAAATCGATTATATCTATCTCACTAACATTCATATTTATAACCCTATCTTAATTTATTTTTGAACTGCTGTTTACGACATGCTTGGGTAGAGTCAAGTTTATCAAAATTTTATTCTTTACGATTTTTCGAGATATATAAGTGAAGTTTGGGAGCAAATAAAACGAATGAAGTAAACCTAAAAGCTGATATATCTTTTTTTTTATTAACAATTTAAACAGATTTTCTTAGCGCCTTCCCGTAAAATTATCAAATGATTATTTTCAAATTTAATAATTGTTGAAGGCTGATTAAAAAATTTATGAACATTATCAATCACAAATCCATCTACAAATTTACCGAATCTATTGGCGATGTTATCGGTAGATAATAAAACTTTCTCACCTGATACATTAACGCTCGTGCTAATGATCGCTTTTCCGAATTTTGTGATAATTTCTCTTGTGATCGGATTTCCAACCAGTCGAACTGCAACGGTTTTGTTTTTGCAAAACGGACTTGTCCAAAATTTTTTTTTTGCTTTTAGTATAATCGTGAGTGGACCAGGCCAATAATTTAACATGGCTTTTTTTTCCAATTCTCCAATTTCATCAACAAGCAGATTTAGTTGATTTTTGGAGCCAATTAAAATGATGAATCCCATTTGATTTTCACGATTTTTCATTTCAGAAATTTTCTGAATAGCAGTATTGGAAAAAATAGATGCGCCAAACCCATATAAATTTTCGGTAGGATGAATCAATATTCCATCATTTTCTAAGATTTCAGAAGCTTCTGCGATTTTTGCTAAATTATTGATTTTGCTAAAATAGATTTTTTTCATTTATGCTCCAAACAACTCAACCCCTAGCCCCTTCTCTTCAAAGAGAAGGGGAACAGCTCCCTCTTTTTTCAAGAGAGCGAATTACAAATTTCGGGGTTGGGGGTGAGTTTACCATGTATGTAATTTTTATTGCTGAAAGTTTCCATAAATATTTCATCCTTTCAATGAGATAAGAGACAACTCAACCCCTAACCCCCTCTCTTCAAAGAGAAGGTGAACAGCTCCCTCTTTTTTCAAGAGAGGGGGTTTGGGGGTGAGTTGTTAATTGTTCCTTCAATTCTTCTAATACAGCATCTAATTCATTTTCGACTTTTTCATTGTTAAATCTAATAATTTTAATTCCCAATTGATTAATAATTTCGGTTCGATGTCGGTCATATTCTTTTTGCTTTTCGTGAATCCCGCCATCTATTTCAACTATTAATTTAGAAGAATGACAATAAAAATCCGCGATAAAATGCCTTTTCATATTTAAGTAAATGAATTCTAACGGATACTGGCGATTAAATTTTTTTCCCATTATCTTTCGATTCCTTACTGCTTGCCAGAAAATATTTTCTGCCTTTGTGCTTTTCTTACGAAATTTTCTTGCAAGTTCTATTATCTTTTTGTCCATCAATATTTCATCCTTTCAATGAGATAAGAGACAACTCAACCCCCTAGCCCCTTCTCTTCAAAGAGAAGGGGAACAGCCCCCTCTTTTTTCAAGAGAGGGGGTTTGGGGGTGAGTTTACCATGTATGTAATTTTTATTGCTGAAAGTGTCCATCAATATTCCATCATTTTCTAAGATTTCAGAAGCTTCTGCGATTTTTGCTAAATTATTGATTTTGCTAAAATAGATTTTTTTCATT
>JAYEKN010000294.1:0-13293 GCA_034661015.1 Candidatus Cloacimonadota bacterium | reverse complement strand
GGTGAGTTGTTACTCCAAATATTCAAGAGGATCAATCGGATGCCCTGCTTTGCGAAGCTCAAAATACAAGCAATCTTTCTCAATGAAAGGATTTGAACCGGAATAGGAAATGATTTGCCCTTTCTCAATAGTCTCTCCTCGTGTTACGATTAATTTTTCATTAAAGCCATATAAGCTGTAAAATCCATTTTTATGGTCAATAATAACAAGGTTTCCTTTTTTTTCAAACCAATTTGCATATGCCACTACACCGGATGCTATTGATTTGACGGGTGATCCGTTTTGGCTATAAATGAGAATTCCCTCATTTTTCAAAGAAGTATGTTTGCCTGTTTGATTTGTTCCGAATTTCATGAGCAGCTCACCTCTTATAGGCCAAGAAATTCCTTCTTCAAAAGAAAAAGAATATTTTTTTCCTGTTTTTTCTGCTTCATGTTGCAATATAAAATTTTCTAACCTGCTGATTCCATTTTTGAGTTCATCTATTCGAGAGCTATAACCATTCTCAATTTTTTCAATAAGATGCAATTCTTCTCTTTCTGAATGTCTTCTGCCCACAGAATAATTAAACTCGTTTCTATCAGATTGAATCATTTTGCTTAGATCGGCAACTACTTGCTTTTGTTCGTTGCCTTCATTTTGTTTGGAAATATAAAAGGCAAAAATACTATCAATATTTGCAACAATATTTTGGGAACAAAGACCAAGAAGATTTTGTTTCAGATTGGTTTGAACAGAATTTTCGTAGATTAATGCAGAATTATTTTTGAGAAATAGATTTTGTATTATTTTATTTAGTAAAAAAGAATTTGCAGATATTTCTTCATTGCTTTTATGCAGAATTGCATTTATTACTTCCAGTTCATTTTGAGCTAAATTTTGATGTAGAATGAGATCGTCAAGTTTATTTTGCAATTGATTAATGTTGAATTGAATTTTATTTATTTTTGCTTGTTGAAAGTTTTTATCGTTTCCCAAACTTTTTAATTTTTTTTGCTCACTCTCAATTTGAGTTGATAATTCTTGAATACGTTTCTCGGACTTGACAACAATATCGCCAAATGCAAAGCTAAAAACAAGAAACGAAAACATTAAGATTCGTATAATTATTTTTTTTTTCATAGTCTGAAATTACCATGATTCGGTTTTTATGTCAAAAAAATTAGAAAATATATTGACTTAATATCCCGATAATCAATATTGACGTTTTCAAAATAGTATAAAAAATAAATTAACAACAATTATTGGAGGAAACAATGACAAAGAAGTTTAAAGCGATTGATGGAAACACAGCTGCCACCCATGTTGCTTATGCATTCAGTGAAGTTGCAGCGATTTATCCGATAACACCATCATCATCTATGGGTGAAATGGCTGACCTTTGGTCTGCCCAAGGTCGGAAAAATATTTTTGGTGAATGTCTTGATGTGATTGAAATGCAATCTGAGGGCGGAGCATCAGGTTCTGTTCATGGTTCTCTTTCCGCCGGTGCATTGACTACAACTTTCACCGCATCACAAGGACTTATGCTGATGCTACCGAATATGCACAAAATTGCAGGTGAAATGCTCCCAACAGTTTTTCACGTATCCGCTCGTTCTCTAGCGTGTCAAGCCCTATCAATTTTTGGCGACCATTCTGATGTGATGTCAGCCAGAAATACCGGCTTTGCCCTAATGGCTGCCGGTTCGATTCAGGAAACAATGGATTTAGCGGTCGTCTCTCATCTTTCTACTTTGAAATCGCAAATTCCATTTGTTAATTTTTTTGACGGATTTCGCACATCGAATGAAATCCAAAAGGTAGAAATTCTTCCCTACGAAAAAATGGCAGAATTACTTGAAATGAAATATGTGGAAAGATTTCGAAAAGGCGCTATGAATCCGGAAGCCCCCTTTATGAAGGTTGGAGCACAAAATCCGGATGTCTATTTTCAGGGAAGAGAAGCAGTTAATAAATATTATGTAGTTGCTCCCGAAATTGTGCAAGAATATATGGATAAATTTGCGGAAAAATTCGGTCGCCATTATCATCTTTTCGATTATGTTGGTGCTCCTGATGCCGAAAAGATTCTGATTTCAATGGGAACATCCACAGAGACTATTGAAGAAACGGTTAATTACTTAACCGGCAAAGGTGAAAAGGTTGGAGCAATAAAAGTCAGACTCTATCGTCCCTTCTCGGCAAAAGCACTTATTTCTGCAATTCCCGAATCAGTAAAGAAAATTGCTGTTCTCGACCGAACAAAAGAACCGGGCTCCTTAGGTGAACCTTTGTATCTTGATATTGCTACGGCTCTTAGAGGCAAAGACATCGAAGTTATCGGCGGTCGCTACGGATTATCTTCTAAGGAATTTACTCCCACAATGGTAAGAGATACTTTTGATCATCTTGATGAAAAAGGAACGACCGGATTTACAGTCGGAATAAATGATGACGTTACTAACACCTCTATAAAAGTTAAAGAAGAAATTGATGCGGAACCAAAAGGTGTGATTCGTTGCAAATTCTGGGGTTATGGTTCGGATGGAACTGTAGGCGCAAATAAAAATTCGATAAAAATTATTGGCGATAATACTGATAAATATGCACAAGGTTATTTCCAATATGATTCAAAAAAATCAGGTGGTGTTACGATTTCTCACTTGCGTTTTGGCGATAATAAAATTCAATCACAATATCTCCTAAATAATGTGGACTTTGTAGCCCTTCACAAAGATTCATATATTGGACGATATGATATTCTGGACGGTATAAGTGAAGGTGGAACATTTTTGCTGAATTCCTCTTGGAACCCAAATGAAGTTTTTGATAATCTTACAGAAGAAATGCAGAAAACTATTATTGAGAAAAAGATAAAAGTTTACAATATTGACGCCCTAAAAATTGCACAATCCGTTGGACTCGGAAGTAGGATAAATACTGTTATGCAAGTTGCATTTTTCAAAATTTCCGGTGTTCTTCCTGAAGATGAGGCAATAAAATTAATCAAAGATGCGATCTATAAAACCTTTATCAAGAAAGGTCAAAATGTTGTTGATATGAATTGGAAAGCGGTTAATGAATCTGTCGAAGCAATCGAAAAAGTTACTATTCCAGCAATAATTACAGAATCTGCTCCGGTACCCCAGCTCATTCCTGACGACGCAGAAGATTTCGCCAAAGATGTTATCGAACCGATCATGCATTTTAAAGGGGATACGATTCCTGTTTCCAAAATGCCTTATGACGGAAAAGTCCCCACAGCAACTACTCGGCTGGAAAAACGTGGAGTTTCTCCAACAGTGCCAACATGGGATGCGGAAAAATGTATTCAGTGCAATAAATGTGTTCTAGTTTGCCCCCATTCAGCTATCCGTGCAAAACAGATCGAAGAAAAATCTCTAACGGAAGTACCAAACGGGTTCAACACGATAAAATCCAATACGAAAAACGGCAAGAACCTTTTGTATAAACTTCAAGTTTACATTGAAGATTGCGTTGGTTGTGATAATTGCGTAAATACTTGTCCTGTAGATGCTCTAAGGATGATTCCTTTGGATGAAGCGAGAAAAGATAATGAAGTGGAAAAAGCCCTCTTCTTTGATGAATTACCGGAAAATATTCTTGATGGAACAAAACGTCTTTCTGTAAAAGGCAGTCAACTCCTTATGCCTTATTTTGAATTTAGTGGTGCTTGTGGTGGATGTGGTGAAACTCCTTACATAAAACTAGCTACTCAATTATTCGGTGATAGAATGGTTATTGCTAACGCTACCGGATGTTCTTCAATCTATGGTGGAACTTTTCCGACAATGCCTTATTGTAAAGACAAAGATGGTAAGGGACCTACTTGGGCAAATTCGTTGTTTGAAGATAATGCCGAATACGGTTACGGAATGCGTTTGGCAGTTAATGCAAATCGAAAACAGTTGAAATCCAATATAGAAAAATTGCTTAAAATTGGCACATCGACTGAATTGTCAGAAGCTCTTCAAAAAAGTCTCGAATTGTGGGATTCTATAGAAGAAGATGCTAAGATTGCTGCAAAGAACGTTAAGCAAATTCTTCCGGAAACTCTTGATTCTGCAAGCGACTCGACCAAACCTGTAATCAAGAAAATTATCGAACTAAAAAATTATATAGTTGATAAAAGTGTTTGGAGCATCGGCGGTGATGGATGGGCTTACGATATTGGATATGGTGGACTTGATCATGTGCTTGCCGGTAACAAAAACATCAATGTGCTGGTTCTGGATACGGAAGTTTATTCAAATACCGGTGGTCAGGCTTCAAAAGCTACTCCTACCGGTTCAGTAGCAAAATTTGCTTCAGCAGGAAAACGCACTAAGAAAAAAGATCTCGGTAGAATGGCGTTAACTTACGGATATGTTTATGTGGCGCAAATTGCTATGGGTGCAAATAATAATCAGTGCCTGAAAGCTATTGCAGAAGCTGAAGCATATAAAGGTCCTTCGCTGATAATTGCGTATTCCCCATGCATCAATCATGGTTGCAACATGAAAGATACTCAAGCAGAAGAAAAATTGGCTGTTGACACGGGATATTGGAATCTGTATCGTTATAATCCTGATTTGAAAAATGAGGGTAAAAATCCATTTACACTTGACTCCAAAGAACCAAAGATGGAATATCAAAAATTTCTTGATGCTGAAGTTCGTTACCGCACCCTCGCACAGCAGTATCCGGAAATTGCCAAAAGGTTATTCAAACAAGCCGCTGCCGAAGCAAAAGAAAGATATGAAATCTATAAGCGAATGGCAGAGAAATAATTAATTCTCTCAAAATCTAAATATTAAAATCCCACAGGATAAAACTTGTGGGATTTTTTTTATCTTAGTTTTTTTAAAGAATAACCCTATAATATTTATAATTAAGTGTAATTTTCCCATTAAAAAAAAATGGCTCCACAGGAGGGATTCGGACCCCCGGCCAATTGGTTAACAGCCAACTGCTCTACCGCTGAGCTACTGTGGAACACGGATGATACTTTTTTTAAAGGGAAGAATTACTGTCAAGTTTAGGGTATAATTTTGAACAAATTTTACGAAAATCAAGTAATAGATACAAACATCTTTATTTTTTTATTCGATTATATCATCTTTAAAAATTCTCATAACTTTTATCATGTCCTCAGGTAAATCTGAAGTAACTTTGATTATTTTTTTAGTAATAGGGTGAGTAAACTCCAATTGATGTGCATGTAATGCTTGCCTGAATAACGTGTTTGCAAGAATAAAATTCATTTTGTTTTGAAGAGTAAACGGCATTGAATTTATTGTTTGCTTTTTTGTGGAATAAACCGAATCAGCCATAATCGGGTGATGAATGTATGAAAAATGAACTCTGATCTGATGGGTTCTACCAGTTTCGAGATGAATCTTGGTAAGATCAAATCCGGGAAATGATTTTATTATTTGATAATGAGTAATCGCTATTTTGCCCTCTTTTCGCACTGCCATTTTTTGTCTATTGTGGAGATTTCTTCCGTAAAATGTTTTTATTGTATCTTCTTTCGTCGTAAAATTATTCATAGTTAAGGCAAGATAGATTTTATCAATTTCACGATTTTTGAACATATCTGTTAGCAAAGAAAGCGCTCGTTTTGTTTTGGCAATAATCAATAGTCCCGATGTATCCTTATCAAGACGGTGCACGATTCCCGGACGTATATTGATTTTTTCGGATGGATTCGGT
Source organism: Candidatus Cloacimonadota bacterium (assembly GCA_034661015.1). Classification (NCBI taxonomy): domain Bacteria; kingdom Pseudomonadati; phylum Candidatus Cloacimonadota; species Candidatus Cloacimonadota bacterium. The sequence goes on along the minus strand of JAYEKN010000294.1, from coordinate 7,596 downwards.
AAATTGTCATAGTGATAAAGCAAACCGTTTACGAGTGTGCCGGTGTAATTTCCTGGAGCTGGATGGACTACCATCCCAGAAGGTTTGTTTATTATAGCAAGATATTTATCTTCATAAATAATATCCAGAGCGATTTTTTCGGCTTTTATATTTTTTTGAGGGGAAAGAGGAATCTGAATTTCAATTGTTTCTCCACCATGAATGCACTCACTCTTTTTTATGCTACGATTATTGATAGTAACAAGATTTTTTTTGATAAGTTTATCAATGAAATTACGTGAGTAAAGTTCTTCATTATTGAGTGATGCAAGATATTTATCAATCCGTGTTCCAGAGTTTGCCATTTTAATTGGAATATGGATAATTAGTTTATTTTTTATTTCAGCAGGCTTATTTTGTTTTTTGATTGGTTTTATCTTTATTATCAGGATTTAATTTCTTAAGATTCAAGTCAGCAATCACAAAGACCATACCGATGACTTTTCCATTGCTTCCATGGATAACTCCGTTTCGGAAAGAAATATGTTTTTTGATTTTTGGATAATATACTTTTCTTTCAGGGAGCATCATTTTCCGGGAAAGTGCCTCTTTAAAATATTTTAGAATTTCACCTTCAAAGTGAAAATCCATCAAAGAGGGATAATTTTCATTTGAAATGATTCCAAGAATTTTTTTTGCATGATTATTGACTAATACAATTTCAAATTTATCATTAATTATCAGGGCAGCGTCATCCATATTTTTTAGAACAATCTCTAACCTTTTGCGGTATTCTAATATTTTATTCGTTTTTGCCTGATCAAACAATTTCAGGTTATCTATCATCAAGTTGGCAGAATGGGTAAGTGATGCAATTGGACCCTTTTTCAAATTTTCAGGAATAGTAATTTCAAGTTTCCCATGTTTTAAAGCATCGAATAAATTTTCCATTGGCTTAAACGATTTTTTTAATAAAACCGGAATATAGAAAAAAATTGTAAGTCCAAGTATCATTTCTATAAATAAGAAAATGATTTGAAATGTGATGATTTGATCTTTTTCGAGAGAAGTTAATTTGCTTCCATTAGCAGTATAGATTACGTAGATTGATTGAAGAATGATTAGAAGAAAAATTATAACAATAATTGTCCGCAATTTTGCCTGAAAGGAATTGTTATTCATGAATACTCCAAAATTTTATGATTTAATGCTTTGAATTGATTTTTTTTGCTCAATCTTTTCTGATAATTGTATCAGATTATTCATATCGGATTTTCTGCCAATTACTAAAATTTTATCACCTTTTTCCAAAATATCATCTGCAGCAGGTAATATATTTGTTTCCTCTTCGAGAACTCTATTTCCCTCTTCATCTGTAGTCGGTTTGGAGTATTTGATTGCAATTATGGAAATTTTGAATTTATTTCTCACATCAAGATTTATCAAAGATTTGCCGATGAATGGTTCAGGCACTGAAATTTCGACCATTGTGTGATCTTTGGAAATTTCCATATAGGTGAAAATATGTTGTGAAACCAAAAGATTGGCGATTTCTCTTCCTACATATTGTTCAGGAAAAATTGTTTTTGTTACTCCCATTATTTTCAGGATTCTTGCGTGCAATTCGCTATCTACTTTAGCGTATATTTTACTTATACCCATTTTGTTTAAAATTGCGACAGTAAGAATGCTCACTTCCTTATTGTTACCGATTCCTACGACCACGGCATCTACATCCTCGATGCCAACCGATCTCAGAGCATTTTCGTCTGTGCAATCCAAGCATACAGCATTGTCCGCGATAATTTTTACTTCTTCTACTTTTTTTTCATCTATATCAATAGCTATGACTTCCGAACCTTTTTGAATCAAGGTTTCGATTATTGTATAACCGAAATTACCCAATCCAATTACTGCAAAACGTGCCATTTGTCCTCCATAAAAATTTATCCGATTGCGATTTGCCCTTCAGTATAACGATAGGATGATTTAAACTTTTTTTCACCCAGAGCAAAGGCTATTGTTAAGGGTCCAACTCTTCCGAGATACATTAGGATAATAATTGAAAATTTGCCGACTATTGTCAATTTTGATGTTAATCCCATTGAAAGCCCAACTGTTCCAAAAGCAGAGAATGCCTCAAATAGAATCTTAATGAATTTTGCATCAGTTTCAGTAATACACAAAATTAAAATAGCACCAATAAGGATTCCGACTGAAATAGCTATTAATGCCATGACTTTTTTAATAACTCTTTGAGAGATTGAACTTTTATAAACTTCCACCTCATCCCTACCTTTGATAATTGAAATCACAGACAAGATCATTAAAGCAAAGGTTGTAGTTTTTACCCCTCCGCCGGTAGAGCCAGGAGAAGCACCGATAAACATAAGAACCATCAACCACAATCCTGTAGCATAGCTAATTTTACCGATATCCATCGTATTGAAACCGGCAGTTCGTGCGGTTACGGATTGAAATAAAGATGCGAGTAAGCCTTGTCGGATTGGCATGCGCGAAAAATTTTGCGAGTATTCAAAAAGAAAAATTAAAAGTGCTCCGGTAATTATCAAGAAGAAAGTAACGGTTAGAACTATCTTTGAATGAAGCGTGAGGAATCTTAAAGGCTTTTTATGAGTGATAATTCTTTTTATATCCATCAAAACTGAAAAACCAATCCCTCCTGCAATTATTAATCCCATTATAGTGAAATTGATGATCAAATTACCTCTAAATCTAACAAAACTATCTGCATAAAAACTAAAACCGGCGTTGCAGAAAGCAGAAACAGAATGGAAAAGAGAATACCACAATGCTGTTTTAATTGATACGAATTCAGTATGAAATCGGATGAAAAGCAATGCTGCTCCAATTAGTTCAAATGTTAGGGTTGTGAATAAGATGGTTCTGACCAATTTGTTCAGATTTTTATGAATAACATCATCAATAATGCCATGCATTAGAGATTCCCCGCCGGCGCTCATTCTTTTGCCAAAAAGTAAGATCAAGGCAGTTGAAAATGTCATAATTCCCAATCCGCCGATTTGTAGTAGCAGAAGGATTATTAGCTTTCCAAAATGTGAAAATACAGAACCGGTATCCACCACCACCAATCCGGTTACACACGTGGCAGATGTTGATGTAAAAATAGCATTTGTAAATCCAATGCTTCTTCCGGATGAGGCTGCCATAGGCAACGATAGAAAAATTGCTCCGAAAATAATTACAGTGGCGAAACTCAACAATATCATCTTCGCCGGATGATTTTTGAAACGAGCAAATAATGATAATGCGGGTTCTGAAGTAACAATTATGTCAATAAGGATGAAAGCCTGCCTGAGGATGATGAAAAATTGGAAAATTATTATTTGCCTGTGAAATAAAATAGAAATCACAATAGCAAGAATATCTATGAAGTTTTTTTTCAGAAAATCCAAATCTGCTTCAAATAAAATAATTTTATAAAGATTGAGAATCACGAAAAATAATAAAGCAAAATTGGTAATGATAGTTGAGTAGGGGAAAATAAAATGATAAAAATATTCTGCCAAAATGAAAATAATAAAAAGAAAAGCAAGGGGAAATAAAAGAGTCTGTAAAAATTTTAAGGTAGAATTTTTTTGTTCAATTTGATGTGTCATAATTAATTTTAGTAGAAATTTGGAGAGAGAAAATTGTTGTGCTTAGTCCGTTTTTGCCTTTTTCAGTAAATCTACTTTAGGCATGAAAGGATAGAGGATAAGGAAGTTATTCTTCCTTATCCTCAAAATAGTAAATATTATTGTTTTGCTTTTTGAATTTCTTTTAAAGTACGCTTTTTACTAATTCGAATCTTGGATTTCTTTCCTTTTTTGTCCCTAATGTAAAAGAGTTTTGCTCTGCGAGTATGTCCGCGAGAAAGTATCTCGATTTTATCAATCAAAGGTGAATATAAAGGAAATACCTTTTCAACTGCTACACCGTAACTGATCTTTCGGACAGTAAAAGTTTTGTTTATACCTGAACCGCGTTTTTGAAGGATGATACCTCGAAAAATTTGTGTTCGTTTTTTTTCGTTTTCAATAAATGTATAGTGCACTTTAACCGTGTCACCTGCTCTGAAATCCGGCATATCGTGACCAATACCTTCGTTTCCAACTATATTTAATATGTCCATTTTGTTACCTCAATATTATATTTTAAAATAATGAATACTTTTAAGTATTTTTATGCCTCTATTTGCAAACGCGGAATAGTCTGTCAAGTGTTATGGCAACAGCACTCCTTACAGACAGATGATTATATTCGGAAACACCTGAAATTTTTTCTAAAAGGAAATCACTCTTTTCGATTACATCCTCAGTAAGCCCGTGAGCGGTGCCAAAGAGAATTAGTTTGGGGGAATCCAGTTGCAAAATATTTTTTATATTATCTGAATTAACCGTATTTTTGAATGATCGAGCAGAAGTCGTGATCAGGATCGGGTTTGTTTTGAACTCCATTTTTATCAGTTTTGTTGCTTCTTCGATTGAATCGGAAAATTTAATGATGTTAAATGCATTGAATCTAGAAATATTATATTCTTTCGCAATATCTGTATCCCAAAATTTTTTTAGCCGGAAAAATATTTGCCTTTGAGAATCTTGAGGATTTATGATAAAAAATTGTTTCACTCCGTAAGTCAAACACGTTCTGGAGATATCGTGAACATCCAAATTCGTTATAGAAGTAGAAACAGTTTCATTGTGCTTATTGTAAACCGGATAATGCACCAAGCCGAGGAAGAGATTATTTATCACGATTTCTCTCTTGGTAGATCTTTGTGAATTCTGCTCGTTTAGTTTGTTCCCACTCGGCTATTTTCCGGTGATTGCCGGAGAGTAAAATTTCCGGAACAGAATGACCTCGAAATTCTCTGGGACGGGTGTAATAAATACAATCCAGCTCCGAATCCTGAAAAGAATCTGTTTGGGCTGATTCAAAGTGGGATAGCACACCTTCTTGCAGTCTGGCAAGGGTATCAACTATGGTCATTGCCGGGATTTCACCGCCAGATAGAATATAATCACCGATAGAAATTTCACGTACAACAAGATGCTCCCGAATTCGATAATCAATATCCTTGTAGCGTCCGCAAAGCAAAGCGATGTAATTTTTTTTACTGAACTCGTTAGCAATATTTTGGTTGTATTTTTCCCCATGGGGTGAGAGATAAATAAGCGGGAATTTTTTTCCATCAAGCAGCTTACTCCTTTTTTTTTTTAGGAAATCAACTGCTCGGAAGATTGGTTCAGGTTTTAGCACCATGCCTTTTGCTCCGCCAAAAGGATAATCATCCACTTTATGATGCTTGCTCGTAGAAAATTCTCTGAAATCAATAAAATCAATCGACAATTTTCCTTTATCTATGGCTCTTTTAATGATACTGTGAGAGAAGGGACTGTAGAACATTTCCGGAAAAATTGTTAAAATATCAATTTGCATCTAACAGACCTTCGGGTGGATTGATTATTATCATTTTATTCTTTTTATCCATTTTTTGGATAAATTGTTTCACAAACGGAAGCATGAATTCTGCTCCTTCTAAGGTTTTTATTGAAATTATTTCCTGAACAGAATTGTTAAATACATAATCAACTGTGCCAATTAATTTATCATTCTTTAAGAATACTTTATAACCATCAATTTTATCATTCAGACCATTGCTCTCCAAAAACGAATCAATATCTTCCTTTGCAAGCATGAGTTTAGCATTTTTGAGTATAAACGCTTGTGATTTGTCGGATACACCCCTGATTTTTATTCGAATTCGTTCTCCGTTTTTTTTAAAGGATTGGATTGTTTCAAAACGAACAGTATTGTCTGGAAATACAATAAAAACTTCGGAAATGTAGGAAAAAATTCCCGTAAAATTCATATCGGGAATAACGGTTACTTCACCATCATTCCCGATAGGGTTTTTGATAAAAGCAATGGAAATCAAATCTTCAATTTCCATTATAGGATATTATTCGATAATTTCTAACTCGGTTCGTCTTTTTTGTTTAGTAGAAATAGAACTAAGTAGAGTTCTCATAGCATTGGCAGTTCTTCCACCCTTACCAATAACTTTTCCTATATCGCTAGATCCAACTCGGAGTTCGAGAAGGGTAACACGTTCTCCGGCTATCTCCTTAACTACAACTTCATCGGGATTGTCAACTAATGCTTTTGCGATCATTTCGACTAATTCTTTCATGCTCTCCTCCTATGGAGTTTGTTTAAAATCAATATGATTTCGACTAAATTCAAATCAATTGTTATCGTTCTCAATCGGTAATTCCTGAGGTTGTGTTTCACCAAATTTCTTTTCGTGAATTTTCTTCAAGATACCTGCTCGTTTCAATAGACTTTTCACAGTATCAGATGGGATTGCACCCTGTCCGAGCCAATATAGTGCTCTTTCTTCATCAATTTTATATACAAAATCTTTCGGCTTTGGATCATAAAATCCAAGATTTTCGATGTTTCTGCCGTCTCTTTGTTTTCGGGAATCAATCACAACAATCCTATAGGATGGCTGATTCCTGGCGCCGGTTCTTTTTAATCTAATTTTTACAGACAATTACTTCCTCCTTGGTGTAATTAAATTTTGCAAAAATGCAACATATTTTCATAATATTCAATATTCTAATAATTTTTTCTTAATATAAATTTTGCTAAACAAATTATTTTATTGTATTTATTGTCAACCTTTTTGATATTAAAAATTCGTAGTGTTATTAATAAACAGGTAAAACAATGCATCTTGGAGCTAAAATGCAAATTGAACCAATCGGAATTATAGAAACTCCTTTCGAAAATTATGAAGAAATTCCGGCAAAAGGAAAACGAAAGAAAACAGCTGGAAAAATTATTGTCAATGAAAAATATGTATCCGGTTTGAAAGATCTGTCCGGGTTTTCGCATATTATTCTTCTCTGGTATTTTCATAAAAGCAAAAAAACTAACCTGATTTCACACCCGCCTTTTGATAATAAAAGTCATGGAGTTTTTGCCACTCGAAGCCCCAATAGACCCAATCATATCGGAATGAGCATAGTAGAATTAGAAAAAATTCGCGGAAATGTGATAACCTTTCGCAATGTAGAAATGTTCAATAACACACCATTACTCGACATTAAACCTTATATTAGAAGTTTGGATGAGGTAGAAAATGCAAAATTTGGGTGGATTGATGAAATTGATTGATGGTTAGGAGTGGTGTGTGAAAAAATTTGCAGGTTTCTGATGAAAGTTCCTAAACGGGAAACAAATTGCAAGTGTAAAAATTTGGAATTCGCGAGTAAAACAAAAGCAAAAAATTTCCGTTAAATTTCCAAAGTATTTTTCACAATATTTGACAAACTTTTTTGTTCCATATCAATATGGCACAAAACTAACGTTTAAAATTATTAGAAATTTATAGGAGTATTGTGGGAGTTAATTTATTTTGTTTTTTGCCAAATGCAGTTTGTAAAGTTAGGGGAAGCTATCTTGAAATTATTTGCCAAATTAAATAAAATCCACCTTTCACTTCTCCCCTTTCCCTTTTCACCCAATCTGTTTTTCATTCATAATTCAAAATTTTCCATTATTCATTATTCATTATTCATTATC